>DASYFZ010000521.1:0-13533 GCA_036000295.1 Solirubrobacteraceae bacterium | reverse complement strand
TCGAGTTGGTGCACCGTCAGGTGGTGCTCGAACAGGACCGGCTTGGCGCTCAGCCGCGTGATCTCGTAGTCGGCTTCCACCACCTGCTGCAGCGACGCGCTGAGGCCGTCCTCGACGCTGCGGAACTGCTTGAGAAACACGTTGGGGAGGCGGTCGTGCAGTAGGTCGGAGACAATGCTCTCCGCCAGGCCGAAGTCGGCGACGAGCTCGGAAGTCCCGTCGAACAGGCTCCGGGCCGCGTGTCTCGCGACATCGCCGAGCGAGTCGAGCTCGGCCTCAACGCCATCGGCCACCGAATCGCCCTGCACTACTTCGAGCAGGTGGTGGCGCGCGGCGAGCGCGTCAGGGTCGTAGTTGAGCCCGAATGCGTCGAGCTTCCAGCGTTTCGGGGTCTCGCCGTCAGCAGGGAACTTTGGCCAGCCCCAGCTCTTGGGATAGCCGAACAGCTCACGGCCGTCTGCCAGCGACATCGGGTTGTCGAGCCAGATGAACGGGATGCACATCGCAAAGCGGTCGTGCGAGCTGGTCGGGTCGCGCAGCGCCACCGGGATCCAGACCGCCACCTGTGGCTCGCGCACCCCGCCGCGCTTGTCGTAGGGCGGGGTCGCCGACACCACCCTGCCGATGTCGCCCCACGTGAGCATCACGAACTGGCTTAGCGGCCGGGCGCGCACCGCGCCCGCCGTCGGGGCCTTGAACACCTTGTCGCACAGCTGCTTGATGCGGCCCTCGTCGCCCTCGGCCCAGAAGCCCCACAGCTTCGTGTTGAACGAGTGAAACGGCGCCGGCGGCGTCATCAGCGACCCGTAATCGACGTACTTTGGGGCGGTCGGTGGCGGCGCGGGGGGCGGTGACTGAGGATCGACTGCGCGTCCGATCGCGCCCACCAGCGATCGGGCCATGCCCAGGCCGGGAATCGGGAGCCCCGTCATGCTAGGTCCCCAGCGTATCCGAGCAATCCCACCGCGCGGCGCTCGATTCCCGCGCACCCCAAGTCGCGCGCCGTGCCGAGTGCCTGCTCGAGCAGCACTTGGGCCCGTCCGGCGTCGTCGCCGCGTTCGAGCAACAGATCCGCCAGGTCCACGCGCGTGCGCGCCAGCCACACCGGCGCGTACATCTGCTCGTGGCGCTCGGCGGCCGAGACGAGCCTGCGCTCGGCTTCGTCATAGCGGCCCAGTATCCGGGCCAGGTTGCCCAGCAGCCGCTCGACCAGCCCCCACGTCGTCGCGCTGTTGAACGCGACGTGGTCTCCCCACGGCTCAAGCAGCTCGTACAGCCGTGCCGCCGCGACCGGCTCCCCAAGGTTCGCGCAGGCCTGCGCGTAGATCGCGATGCCCGCCAGCCAGTTGGAGTCGTACGGATGCTCCGAGAAGCCGCTGGCGGAATCGATCGCAAGCACCTCCAGCGCCTCGTCGCGCATCCCCGCCTCGCTTCGCGCCAGCGCCAGCGCGCCGCGGAACGCGGGGATCCCCGGATTGAGCTCGACCTGCTGGGCGATCAGCGGCTCGAGCTCGGCCAGCCGTCCCTGCTCGAAGCGGATGTTGATCAGCTGGCCGGCGTAGAACGCCAGCGCCTCGGGCTGCTCGCTCTCGGTCGCGATCCGGAATGCGTCCTCGGCCCAGCGCTCGGCTTCGTCGAGGAGCCCGTGCATCAGCGCCTGCGTCGAGCGGTCGTAGGCGGCCAGCCAGCTCGCTGTCGGGCGGTGCAGCCGGTCGGCGACCTCGGACTCGGCCTCAACCAGCTTCGCGGCCAGATCCAGCTCGCCGGCCTCGACCGCCGCCGCCGCGCGCCAGTGCAGCGCCCTGAACTGCGCGAGTGGATTTCCGACCTCCTGAGCGATCGCCAGCTCCCGGTCGGTGTCCTCGATGCGCTGCGCGAGCGTCTCGGGCGTCCAGATCGTGATGAAGCGGTGGCTGAGCACCTCGCTGAGCGTGCCCGCGTCGCCGAGCCGCGCGGCGAGCTCGAGGCTCTCGTCGCTGAGCGCCTTGCGCCGGTCCCAGTCGCCGGCGAACGTCAGCTCGGCCGACAGCGTCGCGAGCAGCCGCGCACGGTCGGCACTGTCGCGATCGCCGATCGCCTCGATCGCCGCCTCGAGCAGCGCGACCCGCTCGGTGTCGACGCGGCCGCTCTCTGAGACGAACCCGCGTGTGTTGGCCAGCACGCCGCGCACGAGGCGCTCGGTGTCGCCCATCCTCCGCGCCAGCTCGGACGCCCTCAGCAACGTGGCCCGGAACTCCGGATCGCCGCTCTGCTGCGCGGCGATGCCGCTGCCGATCAGCAGGTCGCACAGCAGCGTGTCGTCGTCGGCGGTGGAGCGCCCGGCCCCCGTCGACTGATGCAGCGCGAGCGCGTGCTCGAACCACCGCGTCGCCTCCTGGGGCGCGAGCTGCTCGAGCGCGTGCTGGCCCGCGGACCGGGCGTAGTCGACGGCCTTGGGCGCGGCGACGATCGGCACGCCGGCGAGCGCGTGGTACGCGAGCTCCCCGCGGCGCTGCGCGCGGGCGTCTTCGCCGAGCAGTTGCTCGAGGCCGTCGAGCGCGCGGCGATGCAGCCGGCGGCGTCCGCCTCCGCCGAGCTGCTCATACAGCGCCGGCGGGATCAGCGGGTGCACGAAGCTGTAGCGCATGCCGATCCCTGGCACTTCGGTGATCAGCGCCGCTTCGTCGGCGGCATCGAGCACGTCGACGAGCTGATCCTCCTGGACGCCGAGCATCCGCGCCAGCAACTCGACGTCGAACTCGCGGCCGATCACGGCCGCTGCCTGCAGCACCTGCTCGGCACGGTCGCCCATGCCCGCCACGCGCGCCGCGATCGCATCGCGCACGCTCGGCGGAACCCCTAGCGTGGCCCGGTCGGCGAAGTCGCCGGTCGCCGCGGCCTGTCCGACCCCGCCGGTCTCCTTGAGGCTTCGCACGATCTCGCCGAGGAAGAACGGGTTGCCCTTGGTCGCTTCACCGAGCGCCTGGACGAACTCAACCCCGGTTGCGTCGAGGCTTTCCTGCGCCACGTCCTGGGCCATCGCCACGCACGCCTCCGGCTCCAGGCCCTCGAGCTCGATCTGCTCGATCCCGGCTTCACGGCGCAGCTCGAGCAGCAGCTCTGCGAGCGGCTGCGCCCGGGAGATCTCGGTCGATCGATACGTCGCGATGACGAGCGCCGGCATCGGCTCGGGATTGATCAGCAGGTACTTGAGCATCAACAGCGTGGGTCGGTCGGCCCACTGGAGGTCGTCGAGCATCAGCGTCAGCGGGCGCTGCAGCGCGGCCGTTCGCAGCAGTCCCGCAACCGCCGCAAACATCAAGTGCCGGTTCTCCTCGCGCGACTGCTCGGCGACCGGAACCGGCGGCGCCGTAAAGCCGCCGAGCTCGGGAACCAGTCGCGCCAGCTCGCGCCCGTAGCGCGCCCGGTGCTCTGCCAGGAGCTCCTGAGGCGCGAACCGGGCGTAGTGCGTGAGTAGCTCAACGAACGGCTGGTAGGGGACGCCGAGCTCGGCGTCGCAGCGCCCGCACAGCACGGTCGCGCCGGACCGGTGCAGCGTCCCGGCGACTTCCGCCGCCAGGCGCGTCTTGCCGATCCCGGGCTCGCCGACGATGAAGATCGTGCGCCGGTCGCCGTCGCGCACGTGATCGAACGCGGCCATGCAATGCGCCAGCTCAGCGCGGCGGTCGATCAATCGCGACTCGCTGAGGCGCGAGGCGGCCAGCGGCGGCAGCGGCACCTGCAACGTCTGGAGGGCGGGGAGCTCCACGCTGCCCGCCACCGACGCGAGTCGCTCGGAGCGCAGCGCGTGGATCGGCCACTGGCCGGGGACGCCCCGGAGCTCGTGAACGCCGCGCTCGGCGAACTCGAAGGCGTGGTCATCGAGCAGCTCGAGCACGGTCCCAGAGACCAGCACCTCACTCCCGCGGGCGCGCTCACCGACCCGGGCCGCAACATGCACCGCCATCCCGGCCAGCCGGTCCCCCAGCAGCTCGCACTCGCCGGCGTGGATGCCGGCGCGCAACTCGACGCCGAGCCCAGCCGTCGCGACACACAGCTGCTCGGCGCAGACGATCGCCGGCCCGGCCGTGTCAAACGCCATCAGGAAGCCGTCGCCGCGATCGGTCAGCACCCGGCCACCGGTCTCCTCGACGGCCTCGTAGACGATCTCGTCGTGGCGCTCAAGCAGCTCTCGCCACCGCGTGTCACCGAGCCGGGCCAGGTGCTCGGTCGAGCGGACGATGTCGGTGATCAGCAGCGTCTGGTGGAGGCGACCGGCGGGCGCGTTCGCATCGTGCGTCATCCCGCCTGGAGACGCTAACGAACGAGCCGACCTCTCGTCGGTCGTCAGCAGCACTTTCGGCTCGCTAGGGGCCGAGACTCCCGGAAAGGAGGTTCAGGCGGGCAGGCTGAGAGCGGCCATCAGCCGGGTCGGCTGGGCCCGCATGCTCGCCGGATCGCTGGGCAGGTAGGCCAGCAGCCGGTCGCGGACGGAAGGCAGCGCGGAGCACAGGCGCCCGATGCCGTAGGCGCTGAAGGTCAGCAGCCGCATCGGTGAGGTCGCGATCACGCTGTAGCGCTGAGGCTCGAGCTCGGTGGGGTCGATCTCGCCAAAGCAATCGCCGGTTGTCAGCGTTCCGACACGGCGGTCTCCCTGCCACAGCTCGGCGGTGCCGGAGCGGATCACGAAGAACGTCCCGACCAGGCGTCCCTCGTGGATGAGTACTGATCCGGACGGGACCTGTACGTCGAGAGCGGGACCGGCCAGCGAGCGAACGTCGAGGGGCCTGACCGGCGCGAAGACTTCCATTGGATCTTGTGTGAGGTGCATAAGAGCAAGGTAGGTCTCTGCGGCGGGTCCGCTATGCGACATTTCTCACACCGTCAATGGCTAGGGGAGCGACGGGGGTGCGGACCGATAGCTGGGCGGCGTGCGCGAGAGCGTGATCGGGTTGCGCGTGAGGCGCACCTCGCTGCCGTCATCGCGAGCAATTGCGACCGTGGGCGCGAGCCCAAGCGTCTGCGCGAGCGCAAACGCGCCGGCCATGTCGTTGACGACGCCGGCGGGGACCCGGGCCTCGGTAAGCAGCCGCGCCCACTCGCTCGCCGGCCGCGCCGCGAGGCGCTCCCCGAGCGCTTCATGCAGTGCCTGGCGGTTGTCGACCCGCCCCGCGTTGCTGTCGAAGCGCGGGTCCTGCGCGAGCGCGGGCGCGCCGAGCACCTCGCACAGCGCCGAGAACTGGCGCTCGTTGCCGACCGCGATAACCAGCTCTCCGTCGGCTGTCGGAAACGGTGCGTAAGGGGCGATGCTGGGGTGCTCGTTGCCCATGCGCCCGGGCACGACGCCGGCAATCGTGTACGCCGACCCCTGGTTGACGAGCGCCCCGAGCAGCGCCGACAGGAGGTTGACCTCGACGAGCTGTCCCTCCCCAGTGGCGTCGCGGTCGCGCAGCGCGGCCAGGATCCCGACGGTCGCAAACAGCCCGGCGAGCACGTCCACCAAGGCGACGCCCACCTTCTGCGGCGGCCCGTCGGGCTCGCCGGTGATGCTCATCAGCCCGCCGAGCGCCTGCACCAGCAGGTCGTAGCCCGGAAGCTGAGCGCCGGCGCCGCCGCCGAAGCCCGTGATCGAGCAGTAGATCAGCGTCGGCTGCTGTGCTCGCAGCTGCTCGTAGCCGAGCCCGAGGCGATCCATCACGCCCGGGCGGAAGTTCTCAACGATCACGTCCGACTCGCCCGCGAGCCGGCGGGCGCGGTCCACGTCGGCCTCGTCCCGCAGGTCGAGCACGATCGACTGCTTGTTGCGATTGACGGACTGAAAGTAGGTTGCCTCGCCGCGGTCGTCGTAGGGAGGGCCCCAGCTGCGGGTCTCGTCACCGCCGCCGGGCCGCTCGACCTTGGTCACTGTCGCGCCGAAGTCGCCGAGCATCATCGTCGCGAACGGGCCTGCGAGCACGCGCGAGAAGTCCAGCACGCGGATGTCGTGGAGCGCGTCGGCCACCGGCCATAGGGTGCCACGCGCTCGTGGCTACGCGGGACCTGGCGTCAGCTGACCTCGCGCAGGCGGCCGCTCTCGACCTCGTACACGAATCCCCGGACCGCGTCCTTCTTGGGGATGAACGGCGACGCCTTGATGCGCGCGATCGACTGGCGCACGTCGCCGTCGAGGTCGGGGAACGCCTCGGCCGCCCACTCGGGCCTGATCCCGGTGTCCTTCTCGATCGAGGCCTTGAACTCGTCGTCTGTGAACGTGAGCATCCCGCAGTCGGTGTGGTGGATGAGCACGATCTCCTCGGTTCCCAGCAGCCGCTGGGAGATCGCCAGGGAGCGGATCACGTCGTCGCTCACAACCCCGCCCGCGTTACGGATCACGTGCGCGTCGCCCTCCTGGAGGCCGAGCGCCCCGTACACGTTCAGCCGCGCGTCCATGCACGCGACCACCGCCATCTTCCTGCCCGGGGGCAGCGGCAGATCGGCCTTGTCGAACGATGCGGCGTAGCCCTCGTTGTTGGCCAGGACGTCGTCGGTCGAGCTCATCGGGTTCCTTTCGAACTTGTTGCGGGGCGCTCAGCTGAGCGATTGCTCGGCTCGCAGCTCCTCTTCGAGCGTCAGCGACTCGCGCTGGAGGTCGCCGCCGGTGCCCACGCGGTAGACGCCGGTGCGAGCGAGCGGCGGAGAGTATGCATGGATTGTCACCGCGGGTGCGGTGCCGCTGTGCATCACCCGGTGGATTGCAACCGGGGGCACGCTGAAGCTGCGGCCCGCACCGATCACCCTGCTGCGCGGGGTCGTGCCAATCCGCAAGCGGTCCTCGCGCACCTGGCCCGAGATCACCGCAATCGCGGCGGCCGACAGGTCGTGGTCATGAAAGCCGGTGTCCTGGTCCTCGCTCCAGCAGATCACCCACGCGTTGACGTGCTCGTCGTCCCAGATCTGCTCGTAGACGCGCGCGTCGTCGGCGTGCCTGACGAGATGCTCCCAGCGCTGGCGCCCGGCCACGAGCTCGAGCACGAAGAGGTTCAGTTCGCGCGGTGTCAGGCTCATGCCGCCAGCCTCGCGGGCACGAGCACGTTGGCGGCGCCGGCCTGCAGGATCGCCTCCCGGCCCGTCTCGAGCGGCTCGAGCACCGGGCGATCGGAGCCGTACACGAGTTGCGACGCGCCGACGCGCCGCGCCATCGCCTCGATCGCCGTCGGCCCATAGCTCGACGTGTCGTAGTAGGTCAGCGAGTCGCCGAGATCGACGGGCGGGCCGCCGCGGGTGTCGAGGCGCTCGCTGAGCAGCGGCGCCCCTCCCGCGAGCATCGAGAAGATCACCGTCAGGTCCGGGTGGCGGGAGCGTCCAGCGGTGGCGAACGCCAGCCATGCGGACTGCATCTGCGAGACGTAGCCGGTCAGCGCCTGCCACCACGCCGGTTCGTACGCCGGCGCCTCGTGGTCGCAGATGAGATCGGTCGCACGCCGGCCCGGGCCGGGATGCACGAACAGCGGCACGTCTCGCTCGGCGATCCGCTCGAGGACGGGGGCCGCTGCGTCGAGCGCGCCCGCCGTGGCCAGCGCCCCCGCGGGCATCGAGACGCCGATGCACCCGCGTGCGAGCACTTCGTCGACGTCGTCGGGATCTGGTTCGTCGAGCGGGAGCGGGCCCCAGGCGGCGAAGCGATGCCCGAGCGCGTGCACGCCGTCAAGGTGCGCGTCGATCACGGCCAGCGCCTGGTCGCGGGGGAGTGCCTCGATCCCGATCGGGCTCGACAGCGCGATCACCGCCAGCTCGATGCGGTCATCGTCAAGCAGGCGAGTGCGGCGGGACGGGGACTCCGAGTTCAGATCGATCGCGCACGGACGCTCGCCCGCGGCGTGCAACTCGGCGATGGCGCCGCGGAGCCTGACGAAGGGCAGCTCGCTCCGGGCAGCGAGTGCCTCGATCAGTGGGGCGGTCCAGATGTGTTGGTGTACGTCAAGGCGCATCGGAGCTCCCTGCTGGACAAGTATCAACACTAATTCTATAGAGATACTACTATGGCCAGAGTTGGGGGCACTGGGCGGGCTCCGGGGCACGCGGGCGTTAAAAACGCCCACTCGAGGATCGGCGCCGCTCGAATGGGGTTTCGACCGATGCGCATGCATATCGGCCCTGCGATGACTTTTCGCGCGGGAACCGGTCTTTCACAACGAACGGCCGTGTACGAACAAACCACGATCACGTTCGGGATTCGCGGCCCGCTCGCGCGCTCCGATCTGCCCGGACTGTGCGATCGGGTATGCGCGCTGTTCGAACGCAGCCACGCGACGGTCGCCCTGTGCGACGTCAGCGGGATCGCGGCCGATGCGGTCGCGGTCGACGCACTCGCGCGGCTGCAACTAGCCGCCTACCGGCACGGCTGCCAGGTGCGGCTGCGCCAGAGCACGCCGGAGCTCCGCGACCTGGTCGCGTTCATGGGTCTCGCCGACGTTCTCGTCGAGTAGGAGCCAGCCGCCGGAAGCTCAGTCGAGCCGCGGCGGCAGCCCGAACAGCGGGAACAGGCGCTCGGTGTCCAGGAAGAACGTGAGCTCGACGATCTGGCCGTCGGCGTCGAACTCGAGCACCTGCAACGCCCACGGGTCGTGGCCGCTGCCCGTCTCGCTGGGCTTGTACTGGCCGAAGGCAAACGAGCCATTGGCCATCGGCGCCGGCAGCACCCGCGAGCCCTGGCAGCCGATACCCGGACCGACCCACCATTCGAGGATGTCCTCGCGGCCGGTCAGCCACAGGTCGAACGGTGGCATCGACTGGATCGCGTCCTCGCGGATCAGCGAGGTCAGCGCCTCCATGTCGTAGTCCTCGAACGCCTTGACGTAGCGATCCAGCAGTTCGCGCTGGGGCGGCTCGACCGTCGGCATGGCATCGGCGACGGTGATCTCACTGGCCTCGATCGTCGCGCGGGCGCGCTGCAGCGCGCTGTTGATCGAGGCGACGCTGGTGTCGAGCAGCTCGGCGGCCTCGCTGGCCTTCCAGCGCAGCACCTCGCACAGGATCAAGGCGGCCCGCTGGCGCGCGGGCAGGTGCTGGAGCGCGGCCACGAACGCCAGGCGCATCGTCTCGTGTGCGACGGCTGCCTCGGCGGGGTCGGCCTCGACGGCGGCGTCGGTTGGGATCGGCTCGATCCAGGTGACCTCGGGAAGCGTGTTGAGATTCGCCGCGTCGGGCGCACTGGAGCCGCCGAGGTCCATCGGGCGTGCGCGGCGGGAGCGGCCGTTGAGCATGTCGAAGCACACGTTCGTGGCGATCCGATAAAGCCACGAGCGCAGCGCAGCGCGGCCCTCGAAGCGCTCAAAGCTCCGCCAGGCGCGGATCATCGTCTCCTGCACCGCGTCCTCGGCCTCAAACGGCGAGGCGAGCATTCGGTAGCAGTACCTGGTCAGCTCGGTTCGGTGCTGCTCGAGTTGTTGCTCGGGGCTGTCGGCCGCGAGCGTGAGTGGTGGCTGTGACACAACGCTCATCGTACGCCAAGCCCTCCCCGCGCTCAGGCCCGGGGGCGCCGGTAGACGAGGATCGCGCACTGCGCCGCGGGCCGGCAGTCGACGAGCTCGAACGAGGCCGTCGCATGGTCGTCGGAAAACAGGCGCCGGCCGCCGCCGAGCACCGCCGGGAACACCATCAGACGCAGCTCGTCGACCAGCTCGTACTTGAGCAGGGTCCCGACCAGCGTGGCGCTGCCGGCCACCAGCAGATCGCCGTCGACCTCGGACCGCAGTCGCCGGACCGCCTCCGGAACGTCTCCGGCAATCACAGTCGAGTTGTTCCAGTCGGCTTGCGTGAGCGTCGTCGAGACGACGTACTTGGGCATGTTGTTCATCCGGTCGGCAAAGCCGATCTCATCTGTCCGCCCTGGCCACGCCTCGGCGAATCCCTCGTAGGTCTTGCGCCCCAGCAGCATTGCGCCGGCGTTCATGGTCTCCTGCACCTTGAACTTGTCGCCCTCGGGCCCGCGGTCAAAGCGGAAGGCCCAGCCGCCCCGCTGGGAGCTCTCGGACCCGCCGGGGTCCTCGAACACGCCGTCGAGCGTGACGAACTCGGTTACAACCACATCTCCCATGCGATCCCTCCGCGATCCGAATCAGTGCTGACAACACAGACCGACGGGACCGCGAAAAGTCATCGCGGTCAGGCGGAGTCGCCCAGCAGCCTTATCGCGCCGTCGATCACGGTCGCGGCCTCGGCGATAGTCCCGAAATCGACATTGTCGGGCACGTCGGTCGGCCAGTGGTAGTTGGCGGGAAGCTTGAACTCGTCAAACGAGGCGACCAACGCGCTGGGGTAGCCCGCCCGGATGCCGGCCAGGGCGTCTGACCCGAACGACAGCCAGTGCTCGCGAATGATCGGGATCCCGGCCTGATCGGCCGCGCGCTCGATCGTGTCCTTCAAGCTCCGGTCGTACTCGGTGTGCTTGAGCATGCCCTCGCCTTCGACCAGGATCAGACGCGGCGACCCGACCGAGTCGATCGCGATCACCTGCGTGCGGTGGGCGTCGAGCTCGTCTCGGTGACGGCTCAGAAATGCCTGTGAGCCTTCCTCGAACGACTCCTCGGAGCCGGCCGACAGCAGGATCACGCGAACGTCTGCGGGCGGCCGGCGTACCAGCGAATCGGCAGCGCCGATCAGCGCCGCGACGCCGCTGAGGTTGTCGTTGGCGCCCGGGACCACCTGCGAGCGACCGATGTCGGCGAACGCCGCCGCCGAGCCGAAGCACAGCGCGGCGCCCAGCCGCCGCCGCCCGAGCGCGACGAGGATCGGGCCCGCGAACACCAGGCCCATGATCCGTGGCCACCAGCGCATCCGATCGAGCAGATGCGGGAAGCGCCGGGCGAGTGCGTGGGTGACCGTCGGATCGAAGACCGCTCCGGAGTGCGCCGCATCGTGGTGGGCGATGACCACCACGCAGGACTGCGCGTCGCGTGACCCGAGCTCGGCGACCACGTTGCTCGTCGTGCGCCTGCGCACGAAGCGGCGCGTCCACACGCCGCGATGCAGGCCCAGCTCGTCCCAGATCCCGAGCGCCGCGACGGCGCCCACGAGTACTCGCATCACGCGTCCGCCAACGAGCGCGACGACCCCGGACAAAGCCGAAAGCATGCCCAGCGGCAACCAATAACCGCCGTGCGCCGGTTCCTCCTCGATCCGGACCTGCTCGACACCCAGCTCACGCAAACGCTCGGCGATCCACTCAGCGGCCCGTCGCTCCCCCGCGCTGGCCGACGGCCGCTCCCAGCTTGCGAGCTCGCGCACGACGCGCTCAAGCTCGGGGGTAGGCGACTGGCTGGTCATCGACGGCGAATGTATCGATCAGCCCCCGTTCGGAAGTCCCGGACGCGTATGCGTCCCTGATTCGTCGCGCCAGCGCCGGGTAGCCCTCTGATGGATCTACATCAGAGAAATCGAGGTTGGTGATGTCACTTAACGACCGAGCCGCTGCGCTTGCGCCGTACGCGGAGCAGCTGCTCAACAATCGAGACGTACAGGACGCGATCCAGCGCGCCGCAAGCTCAGGACGCGACAGCTACCAGCGTGCGCGCGCCACCAGCCCGCGAAAGGCCGTCACCGACAAGCGGCTTCAGCGCCGCCTCCAGGAGACCGCGCGGGCGAGCTTTGATGCATGGACCGCGGTCGCCGAGTCCCCCAAGCGCAAGCGCCGCGCACGCTGGGGCCGGCGGGTCGTTTTCGTGACCGTGGCTGGCGCCGGAGCATTCGTCGCGCTGAATGCCGACGCGCGCGAGACGGTCCTGCGCCTGCTTCCCAGTTCCTCCGAGTCGCCTCAGTAAGGAAGGGAGTCACGATGTCTGGAATCAGCGGCAACGGTGAAACGGAATTGCGCGACCGCCCCGTCGCCGAGTTGCTCAAACAGCTGTCTGAGCAGACCGCGACGCTGGTCCGCCAGGAGCTCGACCTCGCCCGAGCCGAGCTCACAGTCAAGGGCAAGCGCGCCGGTGTGGGCGCGGGCATGTTCGGCGGCGCCGGGATGTTCGGGCTGTATGCCCTCGGCGCGCTGACCGCTTGCGTGATCCTGCTGCTCAGCACCGCAATGACCGCCTGGGTCGCGGCGCTGATCGTGACCGCGGTGTACGGCGCGATCGCCGGTGTGCTCGCGGTTGTCGGCAAGAACAAGGTCCAGGCGGGGACGCCGCCCGTGCCCGAGCAAGCGGTCGACAGCGTGAAGGAAGACGTCAGGTGGACAAAGCAGCGAGCGAAGGAGGGCCGCTCATGACCGAAAACGGTGAGACCACACAGAAGACGCCCGAAGAGCTGCGCGACGAGATCGAGCAGACCCGGCAGGAGCTCGGTGACACCGTCGAGGCGCTGGCGGAGAAGACCGACGTCAAGGCTCAGGCCAAGCACCGCGTCGACTCGATCAAAGACAGCGCATTGCACAAGAAGGACGATTTCGTCTCGCGCGCCAAGGACGCCACGCCGGACTCCGCGAGCTCGGGCGCCCAGCAGGCCGTGACCGCGATCAAGCGCGACCCGGTCCCGTTCACCGGCATCGCCGTGTTCGCGGCGGGGCTGTTGGTCGGCTGGCTGATCGGGCGGCGCTAGGAACCGATCGTGGCCGAGCAATCTACGCCCGTGCAGGATCAGGTGGACGAGGATCGGGCCCCCGATCAGCCGACCCAGCTCAAGCGGCGCGCGTGGCCGTCGGTCCTCAAGCGCACGTTGAAGGAGTACAAGGCCGACAACCTGCCCGACCTCGCCGCCGCGCTGACGTACTACGGGGTGCTCGCGATCTTCCCGATGCTGATCGTGCTGGTATCGGTTCTCGGGCTGATCGGCACCTCCGTCACGCAACCGCTGATCGACAACCTCGGGAAGGTCGCGCCGGGGGCCGCCAAGCAGATCTTCACGAGCGCGATCACCAATATCCAGAACAACCAGGGCACCGCGGGCGTGCTGGTGATCGTCGGCCTCGCCGGCGCGCTGTGGTCGGCGTCGGGCTATGTCGGCGCGTTCATGCGCGCGTCGAACGTGGTGTGGGACGTCGAGGAGGGCCGGCCGATCTGGAAGACGATTCCGGTGCGTCTCGGCGTGACCGTCGTGACGCTGCTGCTGCTCACCGCCGGCGCGATCGCGGTCACGTTCACGGGCGGGCTCGCCCGGGAGGTCGGCAACGTCATCGGCGTGGGCAACACCGCCGTCCAGATCTGGGACATCGCGAAGTGGCCGGTGCTGGTGGTTCTGGTCGCGGTGATGCTGGCGATCCTGTACTACGCCGCGCCCAACGTGAAACAGCCGGGCTTCCATTGGGTCACCCCCGGCGGCCTGCTGGCGGTGCTGCTGTGGATCGCGGTGTCGGCCCTGTTCGCGTTGTACGTGGCGAACTTCTCGTCCTACAACAAGACCTATGGCGCCCTGGCGTCGGTGATCGTGTTCCTCGTGTGGCTGTGGATCACGAACACCGTGATCCTGCTCGGCGCCGAGCTCAACGCCGAGCTCGAGCGCGCCCGGCAGATCGAAGGCGGCCTGCCGGCGGACCGGGAGCCGTTCCTGCCGCCGCGCAGCGAGCCGAAGGAGGCGTGATGGCCC
>DASYFZ010000496.1:0-4379 GCA_036000295.1 Solirubrobacteraceae bacterium | reverse complement strand
CAGCGTCGAGGTGTTGGATCCGAGCAGCGCGTCGGGGAGCAGGTGCGGCTCTATCTCCCCGAACACCTGGGCCTTCACGGCGGGGTCCTCGAACACCGCCTCGATCACGAGGTCGGCACCGGCCGCGGCCGCGGGATCGGTCGTCGGAGTGACGCGGGCCAGCAGGGCGTCGGCGTCCTCCTGGCTGGAGCGACCGCGCTCCACCGCCTTGGCCACGAGCTTCTCCGAATAGCCCTTGCCGCGCTGCGCCGCCTCGAGCGAGACGTCCTTCAGCACCACCTCGACTCCAGCCTTCGCGCAGACGTAGGCGATCGCGGCGCCCATCATTCCGGCCCCGAGCACGACCACCTTCTGCGGCCTGAACGTCTCGATGCCCTCTGGCCGGTCCCGGTCGCCGTTCACCTCCTGCATGTCGAAGAAGAAGGCCTGGATCATGTTCTTGGACACCTGCGAGGTGACCAGGTCGACGAAGTAGCGGCCCTCGATCTCGATCGCGTTATCGAAGTCGACCTGCGCACCCTCGACCGCCGCGGCCATGATGTGGTGCGGAGCAGGGTAGTTGGCGCCCTTGAGCTGCTTGCGCAGGTTGGCCGGGAACGCCGGCAGGTTCTGCGCGAACTTGGGATTGGACGGCGTGCCGCCGGGGATCTTGTAGCCCTCGGCGTCCCACGGCTGCACCGACGCGTCCGGATTGGCCTTGATCCAAGCCTTCGCGGCGGGGACCAGCTCCTCGCGGGTTGCCACGAGCTCGTCGACGATCCCGAGCTCCTTGGCCTGGGCGGGACGGTGACGCTGGCCCTGCAGCAGCAGCGACAAGAGCGCGTTGGCGATGCCGAGCATCCGCACCGAACGCACGACGCCGCCTGCGCCGGGCAGCAGCCCAAGCTGAACCTCGGGGAAGCCGAGCTGGACCGATGGGTCGTCGAGCGCGATCCGGTGGTGGCACGCGAGGCAGATCTCGAGGCCGCCGCCCAGCGCGGCGCCGTTGATCGCGGCGACGACCGGCTTGCCGAGCGTCTCGAGGCGCCGCAGCACCGCCTTGCCCTCGCGCACGAACTCCGAGATCTCCTCGGCCTGGTCCCTGGTTGCCTTGCGCAGGTCGTGCAGGTCTCCGCCGGCGAAGAATGTCTTCTTGGCAGAGGTGATGACGACACCGGTGATCTCGTCCTTCTCCGCCTCGAGCCGGTCGACGGTCGCCCTGATCGACGCCGCGTAGGCGGCGTTCATCGTGTTGGCCGACTGGTTGGGGTCGTCCAGCGTCAGGACGACGATCCCATCCTCGTCCTTGTCCCACCGGATCGTTGAAGTGCTATCAGCCATTTACAGCGCCTCCACAACAGTCGCGATTCCCATGCCGCCGCCGACGCACAACGTCGCCAGGCCGTAGCGCCCGCCGGTCCGGTGCAGCTCGTCGATCAGCGTGCCGAGGATCATCGCCCCGGTGGCCCCCAAGGGGTGGCCCATCGCGATCGCGCCGCCGTTGACGTTGACCTTGTTCATGTCCAAGCCCATGTCGCGCACGAACCGCAAGACGACCGCGGCGAACGCCTCGTTGATCTCGACGAGGTCGAGGTCGTCGACGGTCAGGCCCGCCTTGGCGAGCGCCTTGCGGCTGGCCGGGGCCGGGCCGGTCAGCATGATCGTCGGGTCAGCGCCGGAGACCGCGGTGGCGAGGATCCGCGCCTTGGCCTGCAGACCCTGCTCGCGTCCGGTCTGCTCGTTTCCGATCATCACCAGCGCAGCGCCGTCGACGATGCCCGAAGAGTTGCCCGCGGTGTGGACGTGGTTGATCTTCTCGACCCAGTGGTACTTCTGCAGCGCCACCGCGTCGAACCCGCCCATGTCGCCGATCGCCGCAAACGACGGCTTGAGCCCGGCGAGTGACTCCACCGTGGTGCCTGGCCGGATGAACTCATCGTGGTCGAGCACGACGTGCTCGTTGATGTCCTGCACCGGGACCACAGAGTCCTTGAACCTGCCCTCGGCCTGCGCGGCGGACGCGAGCTCCTGCGAGCGCGCCGCGTACGCGTCGACGTCCTCGCGGCTGAATTCCTCAACCGTCGCGATCAGGTCGGCGCTGATCCCCTGCGGAATGAACGACGTGTCGTAGTTGGTCTCGGGGTCCATCGCCCAGGCGCCACCGTCTGAGCCCATCGGCACGCGCGACATCGACTCGACGCCCCCGGCGAGCACCAGGTCCTCCCAGCCTGAAGCGACCTTCTGCGCGGCGATGTTGACCGCCTCGAGCCCGGACGCGCAGAAGCGGTTGAGCTGGACGCCGGCGACTGTCGAGGGCAGTCCGGCCTTGATCGCCGCGGTCTTGGCGATGTCGGCGCCCTGGTCGCCTACCGGCGACACGCAGCCGAGGACGACATCGTCGACGCGGTTGGGATCCAGGCGCTCGTTGCGTACGAGCGTCTCGTGCATGAGGCCGACGACGAGGTCGACCGGCTTGACCGTGTGTAGCGATCCGTTGACCTTCCCACGGCCACGCGGGGTGCGGATCGCGTCGAACACCAAGGCTTCGCTGTTGCTCATTTGCGGGCTCCTAGTAGCTGGAAACTCGATCGTACCAGTTGTTGGCGTTCTGCTAATTGCTACTGGCACTGCGCCAAGTGGCGCGGCGACGCCTGTCTCCCCGTGAGTAACTATACTTTATGAAGTATGCTCATCTTCAGGCGATTGCTCGGCTTTTTGAAGCCCTACAAGCGGGGCGTCACCTGGTCGTTCGTGCTCGCCTTCGGCGCGATGGGGACGACGGTACTGATCCCCTACCTGACGGGCCGCGCGGTCGACGCGATCAGCAACCACGACCATCACGGGCTGGTGATCTGGGCGATCGCGATCGGCGCCGCCGGCTTGGCCCGGCTGGGCCTGAGCGTGTTTCGCCGGCTGGTGGCCGGCCGGGTCTCCCTCGGAGTCGAGCTCGACCTGCGCAACCGCCTCTACGGCCGCCTCCAGCAACTCGAGCTTTCGTTCTTCGACCGCCAGCAGACCGGTCAGCTGATGTCGCGCGCGACCGTGGACCTGCAGTCGGTCCGCTTCTTCCTCGGCTACGGCCTGATCTTCATCGCGCAGTCGCTGCTGTCGCTGCTGCTGGCGGCCGTGGCGATGTTCGCGCTACAGCCGGGACTCGCCGCGCTGGCGTTGGCGCCGCTGCCGTTCGTCGTGCTGATCGCGTTCAGCTACGGCCGCCGGTCGCGGCCCGCACTGCAGGAGGTGCAGCAGCGCATCGCCGAGCTGACCGCCGAGGCCGAGGAGAACATCTCCGGCGTCCGCGTCGTCAAAGCGTTCGCCCAGGAGGACCGGCAACTGGGCCGCTTCCGCCACTCGGTCGCGCGAGTCTTCGACCAGGCGATCTACGCGACCAAGATCCAAGCCCTGTATGGACCACTGATCAGCTTCCTGCCGAACATCGGCCTAGGCCTGATCCTGTTCGTCGGCGGTCGCCAGGTGATCCACGGCACGCTCACGCTCGGCCAGTTCACGGCGTTCTACGCGTACCTGCTGATCCTGATCTCCCCGATGCGCACGCTCGGCTACATGCTGAGCGCGGCCCAGCGCGCTACCGCCTCAGGCGCCCGCATCTTCCAGGTCCTCGACCGCGAGCCGCAGATCACGAGCCCTGAGTCGGCGCCGGCACTGCCGCCCGGCGGCGGCAGCGTGAGGCTGAGCGGCGTCGGACTGACGTTCGAGGGCGCACGGCATCCCGCCCTGGCGGACATCGACCTGGAGGTCGAGGCCGGGCAGACCGTGGCGCTGGTCGGAGCGATGGGCTCCGGCAAGACCGCGCTCGTTTCCCTGCTTGCGCGTCTGTACGACGTCACCGAGGGCGCCGTATACATCGACGGCGCCGACGTCAGATCCGTTGACCTCGTGAGCCTGCGCCACGAGATCGCGACCGTCTCAGACGATCCTTTCCTGTTCTCGGCGACTGTGCACGAGAACATCGCCTACGCTCGGCCCGACGCGACCCGCGAGGAGGTCGAGGAGGCGGCGCGGGCGGCTCAAGCGGATTCGTTCATCCGCGACCTGCCCCACGGCTACGACACCCTGATCGGCGAGCGCGGGCTGACCCTCTCCGGAGGACAGCGCCAGCGGATCGCGATTGCGCGTGCGATCGCTGCGAACCCGCGGATCCTGATCCTCGACGACGCGACTTCGTCGGTCGATGCATCGACAGAGCAGCAGATCAAGCTCGCGCTGCGCGAGCTGATGACCGACCGCACGACGTTCGTGATCGCCCACCGGCTGTCCACGATCGCGCTCGCAGACGAGATCGTCGTGCTCGAGGATGGCCGGATCGCGGCCGAGGGCACCCACGACGAGCTGCTGGACAGCTCGCCGCTGTACCGCGAGATCGTCGAGAAGGGAATGCC
>DASYFZ010000279.1:0-4281 GCA_036000295.1 Solirubrobacteraceae bacterium | reverse complement strand
CCCCGACGTGATACACGCCTCGCGGAATATCTCGTGGATATCGCTGGACCAGTTCTTGAACGAGTAGCGCGCGGATGTACCCAGCCTCCGCGCCCCGCGTTCGGCGAACGACACCCATCGGAGTTGGCCGACCCGCCAGCCAATCCCGGGACGGTGGACCGGGGCAGACCAAGCTGTCTTGCCACGGCGCTCGGCGAAGCGCCCGTCCCGGCGAGCTCCCGAGCAGCTACGACGTGTGACTCGGGGCGCATCAGCGCCTCAGTGCGGCTGAGAGGATTCGAACCTCCACGCCCGTAAGGGCACGGCGACCTGAACGCCGCGTGTATACCAGTTTCACCACAGCCGCTGGGACCGAGGAAGTTAGCAACTGTCGGCCAATTCGGGAGGGCAGTGCAGACACGAACACATGTTCCCATAGACAACGGACGGAACCGATGTACGCAGCGCTCAGAGCCGCTTCTCCGAGTACCGTCGAGCGCCGCTCGGCAGGGGGTCCGATCACGCTAAGCTGATTGGTCCCTTCCGCTCTACCGGGCGGACGCGTTGTGTCCCGCCGCTATCGTCTAGGGGACTAGGACGCCGCCCTCTCACGGCGGAAACCCGGGTTCGAATCCCGGTAGCGGTACTACAGAAAAGCCCTGCTAAAACAGGGCTTTTCTCATCAGCAATAGTGGCCAGCGGAAGATCGTCAGGCGCCACGACACACTCTCAGCACACGAGCTTTGCGCGCCTTAGCGATTTCGGCCTCGGCGTCGATCGGCTGGCGGTCGACGTACTCATCGATCAGGTGCGCATAGGTGGACAGCAGCACCGCCAGCGAGTGCCCCAGTTGTTTGGCCACGTAAAGCGGCTGACGCCCCTCGGCCAGCAGAAGCGAGGCGAAGCTGTGTCTCAGGTCATGGTTGTGCCGACGTCGGCACAAGTACGAATATGCCGACGTTCGCGTTATGCCGATGTCGCTGAGAAGGGGCTGCTCAGAGCGTTTTCGGTGGTCGAGACATCGGCATAATCAGAGCGCTTCGAGGAAGGCGAGGAGCGTGTCGGTGGGCCGGTAGCGGCCGGGTTTGGTGTTGATTGGTCGGGTGCGATCGATCGCTTTTTGCTTGTGGGTCATGTCGGCGTGCAGGTAGATGTTTGTCGTCGAGATTTGTTCGTGGCCGAGCCACAGGGCGATGACTGTGATGTCGTTGCCGGCGAGCAGGAGGCGCATCGCGGCGGTGTGGCGGAGCGTGTGCATGGTGATGTGCTTGGTGGCGATCGACGGGCAGTCGATGGCGGCGGCTTGGAGGTGGATCGTGAGGCGGTGCTCGACGGCGTCGCGGCTTAGCCGTGTGCCGGTGCGAGTCGGGAACAGCGGCTCGTCGGGACCGGCGCCGCGCTCGGCGAGCCACGCATTGAGTACGGTCCGGATCGTCGGAATCAGCGGCGTTCGTCTCGTTTTGCGTCCCTTGCCGATGGTGTGGACGTTGGCGCCGGTCCCGAGCGTGATGTCCTGGCAGTCCAGGGCGATCAGTTCAGAGATCCGCAGGCCGGTTTGGGTCGTGAGCGCGAGCATCGCGTGATCGCGCCGGCCGGTCCAGGTGGTCTGGTCGCAGGCGGCGAGGAGCGCGTTGACCTCCGGATCGGTGAGGTAGGTCAGAAGGTTCTTCTCCGTGCGTTTGGCTGGGATCGCGAGCACCCGGGCGATCGTGTCGGCGTGCTCGGGGTGGTGCAGCGCGAGGTAGGCGAACAGCGAGTGGATCGCGGCGAGCCGGTTGTTGCGCGTCGCGATCGTGTTGTTCCGCTCGGTCTGCAGGTGGTCGAGGAACGCCGCGATCAGGCGCGCGTCGAGATCGGTGATGTGCAGCGCGCTCGGCGGCGTGCCGGTGCGGTCAGTCGCGAACCGCAGCAGCAGTTGGAAGGTGTGCCGGTAGGCGGCGATCGTGTTCGGGCTCGCGCGTCGTTGGTCGATCAGCCTGTCGGTGAAGTACGCCTGCATCGAGGGCGCGAGCAGGGTCATGACGGTCCCCCGAGGTTTTGCTCGAGCCGCTGCGCGGCGCTGTCCATCAGCTCCGGGGTGGCGGTCAGATACCAGTAGCTCTCCGCTGGGCTGACATGCCCGAGATAGGTCGACAGCACCGCGATCCGCTCGTCGATCTGCACACCACGGCGCTGCCAGTCGATCAGCGTTGAGACAGCGAAGCTGTGTCTGAGCTGGTGCGCGGTCGGATGCACGGTGTCCGTCCGCAACCCGAGCGCTGTGGTCAGCCTGCGCAGCGTCTTCGCGACGGCGCTGCGATCCAGGTGGGTACCGACACTGGAGAGGAAGAACGTCTCCGATCTCGGCGTCGGACACAGGAGCGCTCGCGTGCGCGCGTAACGCTCGAGCGCCTGCACCGTGGTCGGGTGCAACGGAACAAGACGGGCGCGTTCGAGCTTGGCCGTCTCCCGGCGGATCGTGATCAGCCCGCCCTCGAGATCCACGTCGCCTGGCTCGAGCGCGAGCGCTTCGCCGAGGCGCATGCCGGTCACGGCGAGCAGTCCGAACAGCGCCTCGTAGCTGGCCGCCTTCAACGACGGACGCAGCAGGCGCGCCGATGCGAGCAGCCGGGTGATGTCCTGCTGGGACCAGAGGTATGGGGTTTGGCGCTGGTAGCGGACGGCGAACACCCCGGCTGGCGGGATCTCGGTGTTCGGGTCGATCGTCTGCAGGTAGGCGGCGAACCCGCGGGCGATCGACAGCCTCGACGCCCAGTGCTGGGGGTGAGCGCCGGTGGGCAGCTTGGCCCACGCGATCGCCAGCTCGCGCGTGATCGTGCTCACGCCGGCGGCCTCGAGATAACAGACCAGTTGAGGCAGCAGCCGTCCGGCACGCTCGAGCTTGACCCCAAGCGCGCGACGCGCCCGCAGGTACTCCTCCACGTGTTCGCTGAGCGCGCTCATCGCTGATCGTCTCTCGGCCACGGTGCGGCGAGCTGCCGGAGCTGCTCGATGTCCACGCGCGCGTAGATCGCGGTGCTCTGCAGGCTGCGGTGCCGCAGTACCTGTCCGATCCTCACGATCGGCACCCCCGCGGTCACCATCTCGCACGCGGTGGTGTGACGCAGCCTGTGCGAACCGACTTCCGGGATCCCGGCGCGCCGGCACGCGCGACGGACAGTCGAGGCGACCGTCCCGGACGCGATCGGCGCATACGGAGCCCGGGCTTGCAGGAACACCTCGCGCCGATCGCTCGCCGGCCGGCCGCGCCGCAGATAGGACGCGATCGCCTGGCCGACATCAGCAGGCAACGGCAGCCGGTCCTCACGGCCGCCCTTGCCGTGCACGACCAGCTCCCCGGCGCGCCAATCGATGTCATCAAGCGTCAAACGGGCGACCTCGCCGCGGCGCAGCCCAAGCCGCAACAACAAGATGATCAGCGCGTAATCACGCCGACCGAGCGCGCGGCGACGATCACAGGAATCCAGCAGTAACCGTGCGTCGGTCGGACTGATCCCACGCGGCAGCAGTGACGCTCGCCGGCCGCGGACGACCAGCGCTGCCTGCGACAGATCAACCGCGACCAGACCCTCGAGAAAGCAGAACCGCAGAAACGCTCGCAGTCCCGACACGAAATTCTGCGAGGCGCTGACCGACTGCCCCGAAGCGGACTTGCGCAGCACCGCGCCCGTCACCTCGCGCGCTGAGAGCCCGACCAACTCGCCCGACTCCAGCCCGTCCACGAACCACCGCGCGTGCGCCAGATAGCCGACGATCGTGCCCGCCGCCAGCCCCCGCTCGGACACCAGGTACCGCTCAAACAACGAGAGCAGCAGATCGACCGGCGAGCCCGCCGGTGCAGACGCCTCGCCCGCGAGCACCCCGAGCCCGTCCAGCACCTTCAACAGGCACAACAGCCCCGGCCTCGACCACTCACCGCGATAGCGTCCACCGGCGCGCTGCCAGACCAGAAACTGCTCGACCCGCTCGACGCTCAACTCCGCCGCTGACAGGCCGCTCGCGTCCAACCATCGACTCAACCGCGCGACCTGCCGCAACTCGACAACCGTCGTCAACGGCGTATAGCCGCGCCCCTTCAACTCCGCCGAGTACGCCCCAGCGAACGGAACCAACGGCCCCGTCATCAACACCCTGCAGACCCTGCTCGCTGGCCTGGTCACCGTCTCCGCCTTCTCCGACAACAAGAAGGACGACGATCGCCACAACCACCGGCGTTATGCCGACAACTACGCCACCATCAGCCCGAACTGCAAGGCACTACCGGCCAACATCGGCATAACGCGAACGTCGGCATATTCATAG
>DASYFZ010000466.1:0-23644 GCA_036000295.1 Solirubrobacteraceae bacterium | reverse complement strand
CCCCGTGAAACATCGTGGTTACGGGACCTATCCCCACCACCTTTCACTTACCACCAGGCGTCGTGCTCCTCCATTACGCCGTAGGCGTGGCTTAGGGCGATTCCGTTTGGGAGGGTGCCGTCGAAGGTCCCGAAGGGCTGGCGGTATTCGCTGCGCACCACAATCAGGTTCTGCCTCGCGCGGCGCTCGGCTTCGGGGTGGAAGCGCAGGTCATCCACGTGGCTCAGGTCTGCGGCGAAGGTGCATGGTGGGGCCTCGGTCGGCTCGCCATCGACCCAGACCGTGCGTTCGCTGTTGGCCGGGGGGTCGTTGACGCCGCTGACGAGGTTCCATGCGACTGGGCGGCCGTCCTGTGCGGTGCCGACGCCGGCCGACCACCACCAGCGCGTGTGGCGTGGGTAGTAGGCGGCGGTGTCGTCGATCACCGCGTCGGCGTCGATCGGCAGCGTCCGGCCGTCGATCGAGACCGTCCCGCGCGCGCACACGCCGCCCTGCTTTCGCGTCCACGCGTACGCCTCGCCGGCCGCGCAGATCGTCTCGATCCCGGCGGTCTCGTCGAGCGCGAGCTCGACCTGCAGGTCGCCGTCGCGCAGGCTTGCGCCGCCCGCCCACAGCCACAACTGCCCGCGCCCGGTCACCGTCTGCTCGTGCAGGCGTTGTTCGGTGCGGTCCCAGACGGCCCAGAACGCCTGGCGCGCCGGCCCGACCCGCACGGATGCCATGCAGATCATCACCTCCGGTCCGTAGACACCCACGTACCGCCAGGCCTTCAGAGCGCGCAGGCCGTGGCGGGAGGGCATCGGCTTGGGTGGCAGCGGCACGGCCGCCAGCCCGGGTGGCCGAACGTCGCCGAACTTGCCGCGGTAGGGGAGCGAGGTGGGTATCCTTCGCATAACAGGCCTGACTGACTGGTCAATCAGCGAGCGGAGAGGGGTCCTATGCGCGCGGGCGCAATCCAGCTTAACGCGACCGAAGACACCGATCGCAACCTCGCGACCGCAGACCGCCTCGTGCGCGACGCCGCCGCCAGAGGAGCCGAGCTCGTCGTGCTCCCGGAGAAGTGGAGCGTGCTCGGCACCCAGGAGCAGATCGCCGCGGGGGCACAACCACTCGATGGTGCGTGCATCTCGTGGGCGCGCACCGTCGCGCGCGAGCTCGGCATCGAGTTGGTCGCCGGTTCGATCGCCGAGCGCGTGCCCGACAGCGAGAAGACGTCGAACACGAGCGTGCACGTCGGCCCCGACGGCGAGCCGCGCGCCGTCTACCGCAAGCTGCACATGTTCGACGTGGAGGTCGACGGCACGGTGTACGCCGAGTCAGAGCGCGAGCAGCCCGGCGACGAGGTGGTCTGCTCCGAGCTCACCGACGGCACCGGGCTGGGACTGAGCATCTGTTACGACATCCGGTTTCCCGAGCTCTACCAGGCGCTCGCGGCGCGCGGAGCGCAGGTGATCGTCGTGCCCGCCGCGTTCACGCTCGCGACGACGCGGGATCACTGGGAGCTGCTGCTGCGCGCCCGCGCGATCGAGACCCAGAGCTTCGTGATCGGCGCCAATCAGATCGGCTCGCATCCGGGCGGCTTTCGCTCCGGCGGGCGATCGATGATCGTCGATCCCTGGGGCCTGGTGCTCGCGTCCGCCGCTGACTCAGAGACGGCGATCGTCGCCGATCTCGACTTCTCGCTGCTGCGCGACGTCAGGCGAAGGCTGCCGTCGCTGACCCACCGGCGGCCTGAGGTGTACGAGAGCGGTCGCGTGGAGGTGCATCCTTGACGGCCGCCCAGTCGGCGATCGACAAGCGCCGGATCATCCTCGAGGCCGCGGTGCGGGTGTTTGCCCGTCAGGGCTTCCACACGTGCCGCGTATCGGACATCGCCGACGAGGCCGGCGTCGCGTACGGCCTCGTGTACCACTACTTCTCCTCCAAGGAGGAGATCCTCGACACGCTGTTTCTCGAGCGCTGGGATGTGATGCTCGAGGCGATCTCCGAGGTCGATGCCTCGTCGCGGTCACCGCGCGAAAAGCTCCAGGCCATCGCCGGGTTCATCGTCGAGTCCTACCGCCACGACCCCGAGCTGATGAAGGTGATCATCGTCGAGGTGACGCGGGCGGCGAACACGTTCGGTCGCACCCACCTGGCCAAGATTCGCGAGGCCTACAGCCAGATCGCCGGGATCGTGGCCCGCGCGCAGGCCGCCGGCGTGTTCCGCGAGCAGATCAGCCCCGAGTTCGCGGCGCTGGCGTTCTATGGCCTGATCGAACAGGTCCTGACCGGCTGGATCTTCGACTCCGACTCGGTGGGCGAGGACGAGCTGGAGAGCGCCAAGGGCCTGATCGTCGAGACGATCTGCCGCGGCCTGGAGGGTTAGGGACCAACTCTCGGAGGGGTAGGTCCCAGCTCTCGGCAGCGACCCGGGAGGGGGCGATCCGGCAAGTCTGATTGAATCCTTGCCGATGACGGAGAGCCCCTTGGTCAAGCGACTGATCTGGTCGGGAATCCTTGCAGGCACCGGTGCGCTCGCGAGCCTTGTGGCGACGCGCGTGGCCACCCTGATCTGGATGCGCCTCTTCGACGAAGAGCCGCCCGAGTGACCGATCAGACCCAGACCACAACCTCCGCCCCGGCGGAGGGCCTTAGTGCTGGCGTGAGCACCTCGTCGAGCGGTTTCGACTTGGCGCAGCTTGCGAACGACAGGCCCGAATTGGTCGTCGGCGCCGCGTTTGCCGGCGGATTCCTGCTCGCGATGATCCTCAAGCGCCTTGCCAGGTAGCAACGGCACCCAGGAGAACTTCGCCACCGCCGTAACGGAGGTTTCCGAGCGGGTCACGGTCCTGATCCGCGAGGAGGTTGAGCTCGCCAAGGCGGAGGTCACCCAGAAGGTCTCGAGCCTTGCTCGGGGCACCGTCGCGGTCTTGCTCGGCGCTGTGTTCGGCGTGTTCGCGCTGATCTTCCTGCTCGAGACGGCCGCGTGGGGCTTCAACGCGCTCCTCATCGACGGCGCAGGCGACCTCTGGATCGGGTTCGCGATCGTGTTCGGGGTGCTCGCGTTGCTCACGATCATCGTGTTCCTGTTCGCCTGGCGCAAGCTGCGCGTGGGCCCGCCGACGCCGCAGATGGCGATCGACGAGGCCAAGCGGATCAAGGAGACCGTGGCGACTACGACGCAGGACGGCGCCTGATGGCAACGCGTGCCCGCAGCCCGCAGGAGATCCGGGCGTCGATCGAGCAGAACCGCGTCGAGCTCGGCTCGTCGCTCGAGAGGCTGCGCGTCGAAGTGGTACGGCTCACCGACTGGCGCGGGCAGCTGCGCCAGCACCAGCAGCAGGCAACGATTGCCGCCGGCGTCGCTGGGTTCGTGCTTGGTGGCGGGATCGCCGGCGTGACCGGCATCGTCTTCGGGCGCCGCCGCCGCCGCTCCTAGCGAAGCGGCTCACGGGCCGACGCGCGGGCTTCAGCCCCGAGGAAGGTGAAGCCCGTGGAAGTGCGACAGACGATGCCGACGCGAGGTGGCGCGCTCCTGGACGCCGAGCTCGTTGTCGTCGGCGTGCGAAGCGGCCTTGCACATGGCGAGCACGATCACGAACAGCCCGACCCATGCGGTCGCGATTATCAGTAGTACAACACCCAAGTCCATGTTTCCCGTGCCCATTCCGAGATGCCGACCGCATCGGCCCCGAATGGAGCATCCATCGACAGGTTCCCCGCTATGGCAAACGATCGCACCGGTTCGGAGGTTTCGTGGAGGTTTGGTGAGCCACAGTGCGCATCTAGCTACACAAGGAGCCTGGAATCGCGCCGGTGCCGAGCAAACCCGGTCCCACGTGCGTGCCGATCACCGGGCCGATCTGGGAGATCACGAGTGGCTCGCGGCCGAAGATCTCAGTTCCGCGCTTGGCCAGCTCTTCGGCCTGCTGGGGGGCCTGGATGTGCTGCACCATCCACGCGTCGGCGCCGTCGGCGGCACGGGATTTCAGTAGATCGACGAGACGCTCGAACGCGCGGCCGAACGTCCGTACGCGCTCGATCGGCGTGATCTGCGACTCGACCGTGAGGATCGGCTTGATCTTCAGCGCCGAGCCCAACCAGGCCTGGGCGCCGCCGATCCGGCCGCCCCGTCGCAGGTACTCGAGCGTGTCGATCGCAAACCACATCTTCAGCCCCTCGCGCGCCTTGCGGGCCCGATCGGCGACTGCGGCGCCGTCGCCGCCCGCCTCGGCGGCAGCGGCGGCCGCGAGCAGGATCAGGCCCTCGCCACCGCACGCCGTGGCCGAATCGATGACGTGGACGCGCTCGGCCCTGGAGCCGAGCTGCTCGCGGGCCTGCTCGGCCGAGCCCACGGTGCCCGACATGCCTCCGGCGAGGTGAATCGACACGATGTCCTGCCCCGCCTCCAGCAACGGCTCGTACACGGCGAGGAAGTCGCCGATCGACGGTTGCGAGGTGGTCGGCAGGTCCTTCGATGTGCGCAGTCGCTCGTAGTACGCGTCGTAGTCGCTGATCTCGCTCTCGGGGCTGGTCTCGCCGCTCCAGTGGACGTACAGGCTCACCTCGTGGATGCCGTGCGCCGCAACCAGCTCGCGCGGCAGGTAGTGGCAGGTGTCCGAGACGATCGCGACGGGCGCCATGAGCGCGGCACCCTACAGATAGGATCGTCCACTCGCCCGGACCCCGCACCGCGGCACCCATCTCGTGGCCCAAACCCTCGTAACCGGCGCGACCGGCTTCATCGGCTCACACGTAACCAGGCTGCTGGTCGAGCGCGGGGACGACGTGGTCGTCACCGTCCGCTCGCAGTCAGACCTCGGATCGCTTGCGGATCTGGGGTTGAGAGCCGTTGAGGCGGACGTCTGCGATCGCCACGCGATCCGCCGCGCGATGCGCGGGGTCGAGCGCGTCTTCCATCTGGCCGGCACGACGAACCTGCGGCTAAACCGGGCGCAGACATTCGCGCTGAATCTCGAGGGCACGAGAATCGTGCTCGAGGAGGCGCTGCGAGCTGGGGTCGACCGGCTGATCTACACGTCGTCGGCCGCCGCCGTGGGGCCGGCGCCCGAAGGCGACACCTCCGACGAGAGCAGCGTGTGGGACGCCGGCCGCTACGACATCCCCTACGTTGATTCCAAGCACGAGGCCGAGATCGTGGCCCTGCGGCTGCTTGCTCGAGGCCTGCCGGTCGTGATCGTCAACCCTGCCCATGTGCTGGGGGCCGGCGACCCGGGACGGTCGTCGACCGTGCTGGTCAAGCGCTTCATGCGCCGCGAGATCCCGGCGTACGTCAACGGCACGCTGAACATCGTCGGGGTGCACGACGTGGCGCGGGGCCATCTGCTCGCCGACGATCGCGGCCAGGTCGGCGAGCGCTACATCCTCGGCAACCGCAACTTCACACTGGACCGGCTGTTCGCCGATCTCGGCCGGCTGTCGGGCGTTGAGCCACCCGCCGTGAAGCTGCCGGTGCAGGTCGCGCTGGCGCTCGCGACCGCCGCCGAGTACGCACCGGGGCCGCCGATGCCGACGCCGGTCGAGATCCGTGCGGCCTCGCTGAACTGGGCGTTTGCCAACAACAAGGCTCGCCGCGAGCTGGGCTGGAGGACGTCGCCGCACGAGGACGCGCTCGAGGAGACGATCGCCTGGTACCGCGAGCACGACAGCGCTGCGGTGGCTGCACCCGGCTCGCGCCAGCCGTTGGTACTGCGGGTCGCCGGCGGCGTACTTCGGCGCGCGGGGCTCTCCTGATGGCCACGCTGTACCGCTGCCCCACACCGACCAACTGGCTGTGCCCGTGTGGCAAGGTGGCGCGCGCGCTGCGCCGTGACGGCGTGTCCGTCCAGGAGGTCAAGGTGCCCCAGCGGCGGTCCCGCCGCCCCGAGGTCGAGGCGCTCACCGACCAGCGGCGCGTCCCGGTGCTCGTCATCGACGGCCAGGCGATCTCGGACTCGCGCCGGATTGTCGAATACCTCGAGCTGCGCCGAGAGCAGCCCGTCTAGATCCGTCCAGGGCCGCTCTAGTTGTCGGCTTTCTGACCGATCACTACGGGCGTGTATTACAGCCCACCCGACATATCGATCAAGACGGTTCTGGCCGTGCTCGCCGACTTCGAGCCGCTGGAGCCGACCGGCGTCAGCACAGGCCTCGTGGCCTGGGAGCTCAGCGAGCACGAGCACGAGATCGAGTCGGTCATGCACTTCGCGCGCCAGCGCGGGATGATCTCGCGGGCGGGCTGGGACCCCGAGAACGGCGAGCGGCTGTGGCGCCTGACGCCGCGCGGTCGGGCTCGCCTGCGAAGCGCCCGTCCCTAGCCGGCTAGCGGCGCCGCGGATCCACCACCCACTTGCGCGCCGGACCGCCGGAAGCCGCCGCCAGTGCGGCCGGTAGCTGCTCGAGCGAGATCGTCTCCCCACGCAGCAGCTCCCACGGGACGGTGCCCATCGCGATTGCCGCCAGCGCCTCGTCGACCTCGTCGCGCGAGTGGTGAAACGACCCTCTGAGCTCGAGCTCGTCGTAGTGGATCGGGCCGGTGGGGAATGTGACCTCGGTGCCGCGCGGGCACCCTCCGACCAGAACCACGACGCCTCCGGGCAGCGTCGCCGCGACGGCTTGGCGCCACGCGTCCGGACGGCCCACCGCCTCGAATACGAGCGCGTGGCGCTCGAGCCGCTCACCGGGGCGTGCGCCGACCTGGGCGGCCTGGGCCCGGCGCTCGGGGTGCGGATCGGCAACCGTCACAGCTCGGCCCTGCGCCACCAGCAGCGAGGCGAGCATCAGTCCCATCGGCCCGCCGCCGAGCACGCCGACGTCCTCGTCAGCGCTGCCTCGGCTGACCGCGTGGATCGCGGCCGCGAGCGGCTCGGCCATTGCGGCGGCCGCCGGCGACAGGCCGCCGGGGATCCGATGCAACGCGGCGGCGGGGGCGGCGATCCGCTCGGCGAAGCCGCCGAGCACCCAGACGACATCGCGGCAGATCTGCGGCCGTCCCGCGATGCACGGCTCGCACGTCCCGCATGCCAGCGAATCGGACACCAGCACGGGCGTGCCGTCGTCTGTCCGCACACCAGCGGTCTCGTGCCCGAAGGAGCAGGGATACGGCGGGAGCGCAGGATGCCCGTGGCGCCACATCTTCACGTCGGTCCCGCAAGTCGTGGCCGCCTGTACCTCGACGACCACCTCCCCGTCGGGATCGGGGACCTCCTCTACGCGCAGGTCCTCTGGCCCGTAGAGGATCGCCGCCCTCACGGCAGCACGACGACCTTCATCGCCTCGCCGCTGCGCTGCAGCTCCAGCGCCTGGGCGGTGTCCTGGAGCGGGAGACGATGCGACACGAGCGGCATCGGGTCGATCTGGCCCGAAGCGATCAGCTCGTACGCGGTGCGCATGTCGGCAGGCCCAGCCGAGTAGCTGGCGGTCACCGTCAGCTCTCGGAGGAACAGCGTGGTGCCGTCGATCGGCGGCGGCGCGTCAGGCGCGGGCGGCGCGTACATGCACAGCATTCCTCCGGGAGCGAGCGCGGCGGCTGCGCCGGCGATCGCATCGGGCTTTGGCGTGCAAACGATCGCGACGTCGACTAGCTCGTTGCCGTGGCGCTCGGCGCCGTAGGACTGCGCCAGCTCCAGCCGAGCCTCACGGGGCTCGCGAATCCAGACGGCGTCAATCGCCCGGGCGTGCGCCGCGGCAATCGTCAGCAGCCCGTTCACGCCGGCCCCGACGACCAGCAGGCTGTCGCCGGCGCGCAGGCCCGCGCGGTCCTGCGCTCGGAGGACACACGCCAACGGTTCGATGAACGTTGCCGCGACCGGGTCCATCGAATCAGGCAGCTCGAGCAGCTCACCGACCAGCTCGGCCGGTACGCGGACACTCTCCGCAAAACCGCCCGGATCGAGTGCGGTGGCGCGGAAACGCTCACACAGGGTCTCGTGACCGCGGCGGCAGCGGCGGCACTCGCCACATGGGGCGTGGTGGTGGATGACGACGCGGGCTCCGAGCTCGATCGGCGATCCGTCCGCTGCGGTGGCGCCGTCGCCAACGGCGCGGACCACCCCGGCGAGCTCGTGGCCGAGCACGGTGGGCACCTTGCCCGCGACGTACCAGTCAGTGACGTCAGAGGCACAGACGCCGCACGCAAGCACCTCGCAGACGACCTCGCCCGGACCCGGGTCCGGCGTCGGCACGTCCTCGATCCGGACCTCGCGCGGGGCGATCGACCGCGCGACCCTCATTTGTTCTGCAACGCGCGCAGGGTGGCTTCGCCCACCGGCTTGGCGACGCCGCGCTCGGTGACGAGCGCGGTGATCAGCGCTGCCGGAGTGACGTCGAACGCCGGATTGCGGCAGCGGGTGGCGGCGCCGGTGAGCCTGCGCCCTCCGATTGCACGCACCTCGTCGGGGTCTCGCTCCTCGATCGCGATCTGGGCGCCGGTCGGGGTGTCGTAGTCGACGGTTGAGGTCGGCCCGGCGACGACGAACGGGAGTCCGGCGGCATTGCACGCGAGCGCCAGGCCGTACGTGCCGACCTTGTTGGCGACGTCGCCGTTGGCGGCGACGCGGTCGCAGCCGAGGACCACGGCGTCGACCGCATTGGCCGCGATCAGGCCGGCGGCGGCGGAGTCGACCACCAGCTGGTGCGGGATGTTCAGGTGCTCGAGCTCGTAGACGGTAAGCCTCGCTCCTTGCAGCAGCGGCCGGGACTCGGTGGCGAGGACCTCCTCGAGGCCGCCGCGGTCCGCGAGCTCGGCGATCACGGCCAGCGCGGTCCCGCGTCCGGGGGCAGCGAGCGCACCCGTGTTGCAGTGGGTCATGATCCGCCTGGCGTCGCGCAGCAGGTCGGCGCCGTTGCAGGCGATCGCGTCGCTGGCGGCCTCCTCCTCGGCCTCGATCGCGCGCGCCTGCGCGAGCGCGACGGCGGCGCGGTCGGCGGCGGGCGCAGCGCGTGCGGCGTCGGCGACCCGGTCGACGGCCCGGGCGAGGTTGACCGCCGTCGGTCGCGCTTGGCGCAGAAGCGTGGAGGCGCTCTCCAGCGACGCGTCGCTGGGATCGCTCTGCAGCTCGACCGCGAGCCCGTACCCGGCCGCGACTCCGATCAGCGGCGCGCCGCGGATCGACAGGCGCTTGATCGCGTCGGCGACGTCGGCGGCGCTTGAGAGCACGAGCTCGCGCTCTTCGAATGGCAGCACGGTCTGGTCGAGCGCCCGAAGTGCCGCGCCGTCCAGTCGCAGCGCCACGACCGGGTGGTTGTGCCGCGGGCGAGTGCTCGCCGTCATCGCGCGCCGATGCTATAGGCATCGGCGGGGGCGTCGTTTAGACTGCCGCCGGGACCGCCGGACCGTGGGGCTGGCCACGGTCATGGATTGGCGGTAGAAGGGGATGAGGGGCTGTATGGATAGAGGTGTTGCGTCGATCGTGTGTGCAGTGGTCCTGCTTGCACTGTGCCCGAGCGCTGGATTCGCTGACGGCGGACCGATCATGCCGTTGTCCGAAGTGCAGGCGGGCATGGACTGCACCGCCGATACGGTGATCCAGGGAACGACGATCTCGTCGTTTGACGTGCACGTGCTTGGCGTGGTGCAGGACCCTTCGATCGGCCCTCGGATCCTGATCCGTGCATCCGGCCCGGCCGTCGAGGGGACCGGAATCGCGGAGGGCTTCTCCGGCTCGCCCGTCTACTGCCCTGACGCGATGGGGGAGATGCGCAACGCCGGTGCGATCTCTGAGGGGGTCGGCGACTACGGCAACAACGACGCGCTGGTGACGCCGATCGAGCAGATGCTCGGCGAGCCGGTCACGCCGCCGTCGTCGGCGCCACGCTTTGAGGGCCGTGTCAGGCCGCTGCTGGGCCCGCTGATGGTCGGAGGCCTGTCGTCGTCGCTGCTGCACGTCCTCCAGAAGGCAGGGCAGTCAGCCGGAAGGACGATCCTCGCGGCCCCGGCGGATGCCGCGGCGAGCTTCCCGGTCCAGTCGCTTGTACCGGGCGCGTCGGTGGCCGTCAGCTATTCAGTGGGAGCTATCCCGATGGCTGGGATCGGCACCGTCACGTATCGCGACGGCGCCAACGTGTACGCGTTCGGACACGAGCTCGACGGCGCCGGCCGGCGCTCGCTGCTGCTTGAGGATGCGTACGTCTACAGCGTGATCGGCAACCCCAATGGCCTGAGCTACAAGCTCGCCGCTCCCGGCCATACGGTCGGGACGCTGACCAGCGACACCCCGAACGCGGTGGTCGGGCAGGTCGGGCCAGCGCCAACGCTCGTCCCGGTGCACACGACGGCCCGCGATCTCGACACCGGCAGGGCGATCTCGCTGGACAGCGACGTCGCCGACGAGACCGCCATAGGGCTGCCGCTCGGCACCTCCCTGGTCGACGTGATCGCGCCGATGGAGGCCGGTCAGGCGGCGACCGCGATCTACGACGGGCCGCCGGCAAACGAGTCCGGGCAGATGTGCGTGACCGTCCGGCTCCGCGAGAGCCGCCTCCCGCTGCGGTTCTGCAACCGGTATGTGGGGACGGGATTCCCGGGCGACGCCGGCCTCTTGCCGCCGGAGCTCGCCACCGGGGTCACGACCGACCTGTCCTCGGCCTTCGCACTGCTCGAGCGCGTGCAGTTCGCATCGCTTCACGTGACGAAGGTCGACGCTCAGATTGAGGCCCGGCGCGGTCTTGCCGAGGCGTCGATCGTGTCCGCACGCGCGCCGCGGCACGCCCGTCCTGGCCACACGATCACGGTCCAGCTCGTGGTCCGCGTGTTCCGGGGCAGGCTCGAGAGGCTCTCGTTCCCGCTGAGCATCCCGCGCCACGTGCGCCACCGCCGGCTGGTCGTTTCGCTGCACGGCCCGTCGCAGGGCGGAGCCGGGGGATTGGACGCACTGCTGTCCGCGCTCACAGGGGGACTGGGAGGGTCGACAGGCCCGCCGCTGCCTGGACCTGGGCCGACGTCGATCGCCCAACTGCGACACAAGTTCGCCGCGATCGGGACTTACGACGGAATCGATGCGAAGTTCGGCAGCGGCAAGTCCAAGCGCGTCTACCGCAACCGCTCGCTCCTGATCACCGGGAAGACGGCGCTTTCGGTCCTGGTCAGGTAAACGCGCTGAGGGCCGCCTGTACTACAGGCGATTCTCGATGCTCAGCGGCGCAGGCTCGACCGCCGCGGCCTCGGGCTCCGTCGCCGCGGGCTGCGCGCCCTCGAGTCCGAGCGCCTCGTGCAGCTCGCCCGACTGGTACATCTCGGCGACGATGTCGGCGCCGCCGAGCAGCTCGCCGTCGACGAACAGCTGCGGGATCGTGGGCCAGTTGGACAGCGCCGACAGCTCCTGGCGAATCCGGGGGTCGGGAAGGATGTCAACGGCCGCAAACGGCTGGCCGACCGACTCGAGGACCGCCACGGTCCGTGCCGAGAAACCGCACGCGGGCTGATTCGGCGTGCCCTTCATGAACAGGATCACGTGGTTTTCGGAGATCGCCTTCTGGATCTCGTCGCGGAGGGGGTTGCTCGTGGCGTCGGTCATGCGCTGCTCTCCGTTTCGGAAGCTCTTGTCTGGATTGCCAAGGCGTGAATTCGGCCGCCCAGCTCATCGCCGAACACCCCGTAAACGAGGCGGTGCTGGGCGATCCGGGACAGGCCGTTGAATGCCGGCGAGGACACGACGGCATTGAAGTGGTGCCCGTCTCCCGTGACGTCCGCCGTGGCCCCCGGAATTCCGGCCTCGATGCGGGCCTTCAGCTCCTCGGGCGTGGCGGATGTGGGGCTGGTTGACATGCCACAAGCGTAGCGGGATGCCGTCGCTATACTTCATGAAGCATGATCACTCTGACTGACAAGGGCGCCGTGAAAGTCCGCGAGTTCCTTGACGCTCAGGCGGCCGTTGCCGACACGTCCGGCCTCCGGGTCGGGGTGCGCGGCGGAGGCTGCTCCGGCTTCCAGTATGCCCTGGCGTTCGATGAGCAGCGCGAGGGCGACACCGTTTTCGAGGACCGGGGCATTCGCCTGCTGGTCGACCGCCCGAGCCTGCCGTACGTCAAGGGCTCGGTGATCGACTTCGTCGAGGGTCTCCAGGGCGCCGGCTTCAAGGTCGAGAACCCGAACGTGATCGCGGCCTGCGGCTGCGGGTCGTCGTTCCGGGTCGCCGAAGAGGAAGAAGTCTCCGCGGTCTAGTTCGCGCGGCGCGCTTCTTTCGAAGCCCTGCAAGCAGCCCGGGAAGTTCGTCACATGCGCGGTCGTTCTCCGCGGCGCGTTGGACGTTATGGCCGCATACCGGGACGTTCGTCACATGCGCGCCGGGCGGCAGTGCCGCGTGCGACGTTACGCCCGCCTTCCCGCCCGCCCGCCCGCGCTCGCCCGGGCGCCTGCTTCGGCCGACCGCGCCGCTAGACCGGCGTCGCCTGCAGCGACCGCCACAGGTACAGGCTCGCGAGCGTGCGGTACGGCCGCCACGGTTCGGCGATCTGCTCCATCTCGGCGTTGCCCGGCAGCTCTGGCAGCCCGTAATGGATCATGAACGCCCGCCGGATGCCGAGATCGCCGACCGGCAGGACATCCGGGCGTCCCAGCCGGAAGATCAGGAACATGTCGGCGCTCCACGGCCCGATCCCTTTGACGGCGGTGAGCTGGGCGATCACCTCATCATCTGGGAGCCGATCGAGACGGTCCAGGTCCAGGGAGCCGTCGAGCACCCGCTCGGCGAGCGAGCGCAGGTACGCAACCTTCGCGTGCGAGAGGCCGACGGACTGTCGCAGCTCGTCGGGGTCGTCCTCGAGGACCTCTACGGGCGTCGGAGTTCGGCCCCCGAAGCGATCGGTCAACCGCCCGTAAATGGCCTGCGCGGACCGAGTCGACAACTGCTGGCCGACGATCGAGCGCACCAGCGCTCCGTATCGGTCACTCGAGATCGTGACCCCGAGATCTCCGGGCCCATCGGCCCCGACCTCGTCGATCACCTTCGCGAGTACCGGATCGGCCGCGCGCAGTGCCGCAATCGCGTCGGCGCGGCTGGTCACGCCCCCGGGGCGGTCACGGTCAGCGCTGCTCCGTCGAGCGCACCCAGCGCCCGCTCGACCGACGTCGCGATGCACGTGAACGTCGGCGTGTCGCGCAGCGTGTACGAGCTCGACTCTGTGGTTCGCAGGCGCTGCACCAGGTCGAGGAAGTCCCCGGGGTTGTCGGTCTCGAACGCGACCACGAACTCTTGGTCGTCGAGGCCGAACGAATACGAAGTGTTGAGATCGACGCTCGGGAACTCGCGTCCGACCTTGATGTGGTCCTGCATGATCCGCCAGCGCTCGTCGGCCGGCAACGCGTACCACGCGCGCGTCTTGACGAACGGGTAGACGAACAGGTACTTGCCCTTGCCGGGCCGGACCTCCAGGCGTGATTCGTCGGAGTACTCCGACGGCTTGGTCATCGCCAGGAACGAGTAGGGGATCGAGCACCACTTCATCAGCCCGCTCTGCGCCAGGATCACGTGGAATTCGTGGATGCGCTCGAGGTTCTGGGCCTGGCTGAGCAGCAAAAGATCCGCGTCGCCGCGGGTCCCCACCAGCGAGAACGTCCGCAAGAGGTGGCCGTCGGCGAAGTCCTCGCAGGCGGCAATGAACTCGCGCTTGTCCTCGGCTCGGCGCTCGTCCTCGAGCCGCCTCCAAGCAGGATCGACCTTCAGGAAGGTGTATTTGACGAAATGCCGTACAGGCATCAGAGCACTGATGATACGGACGCCGCGGAGCGTGGCCTCCCGAAACCGGAGCCCGCCGCCGGTTTATGAACCAGGAGATTGTGGGAGTTACGATCACAGGACGGGCTCAGCGGAGTCGGCCTGAACCACTAGGATTGAGGGCAATGCGGATCGCGATAGTTTCGCCGTACTCGTGGAGCTATCCGGGAGGAGTCACACGGCATATCGAGGCGCTTGCCGAGCGCTTCATCGAGGACGGTCACCACGTCCGCGTTTTAGCGCCGTTTGACCCCGTGGACCGGGTCTCAACCGTGCTGCATCGTGGTGCCGCTCCGCAGCCCGTAAGCGCACCCGATTACCTGGTCTCGCTGGGTCGTACCGTCGGCTTCAAGGCCAACGGAGCGGTCTCGAACGTCTCGATCACCCCCCACGGCGTGGCGACCATGCAGAGAGAGCTGCGCACCGGCGGCTACGACGTGGTTCACGTCCATGAGCCGATCGCGCCCGTGCTGAGCTGGATCGGCGTCGACAGCACGCGGTTGCCGATGGTCGGCACGTTCCACGTCTACTCCCAGAGCAAGCTGTCAAACGGGATCGCCAACGTGCTGGGCGCGCGCCGCGTGCTCAACCGCCTGCACGTGCGGATCGCCGTATCCGAGGCAGCCGCATGGACCGCGCGGCGGTTCTTCGGCGGCCACTACGAGATCATCCCCAACGGCGTTCACGTTGATGCGCAGCGCGCGGCGCTGGCCGCAAAACGCCCGATGGGCGACCGACTGCGGATCGTGTTCGTCGGCCAAGCGGTCGAGCGCAAGGGCCTGCCGCTGCTGCTGCGGGCGTTCGAGGCCCTGCGGGAGCACATCCCCACCGAGCTGACGGTGATCGGGCCGACGGCCGATGAGCTTGCGCCGATGATGCTTGACCCGCGCGACGTTCGGATTCTGGGCAAGGTCGACGACGAGACCAAGCACCGCGAGCTCGAGCAGGCGGACGTGCTATGCGCGCCGTCACTCGGCGGCGAGAGCTTCGGAATGGTGTTGACGGAGGCGTTCGCCGCCGGGACGCCCGTGGTGGCGTCCAACATCGCCGGCTATCGCGACGTCGTTCGTGACGGCGTCGACGGCGTGCTGGTGCCTGCCGCTGATCCTCGCGCGCTCGCCGAGGCCCTACGCGACCTGTGGGAGGAGCCCGAGCGCCGCGCGCGGATGGCTCGAGCCGCGGCTGAGGACGTCAAGCGGTTCGCCTGGTCACGCGTCGCCGACGAGGTGATGGACGCTTATAAGGAGGCCATCGCCACACCCGTCTCCAACAAGCGGTTCGAGCGTGCGGCCGTGCGGATCGGGGTGCGTTCGGCCGACCTCAAGCCGCACCAGCGGGCGCGTCGCCTACCGAGCCTCGAGCCGAAGACCGCCGCCGCGCGGCGCGCCGGAGCGTTTGCGTTGCTGCGCCGCGGAGGGCTCGCCGCGATCTCACTGGGTGGCGCCGTGCTTGCGCTGTTGGCGCTGCAGAAGATCGGTCTGGGCAATATCGCCACCGCGTTGCTGCACTCCAGTCCCGCGTTCGTGCTGATCGCGCTCGCGGTCATGTGCGGGGCGATGGTGATGCGCGCGTTTTCGTGGTACGCGATCCTGCTCGCCGCGATCCCCAAGACGCGCATCCGATTGTCCGATGCGGCGCAGGGCACGTTCATCGGCGTGCTGATGTCTTCGACGCTGCCGGCCCGACTCGGTGAGCCGTCGCGCGCCCTGGTCGTGGCGCGGCGCACCGGGCGACCGCGTGAGTACCTGCCCGTCGTGCTCGGGACGCTGGTCTCCCAGACGCTGTTGAACATCGTCGCGCTGGCGATCCTGGGATCGGTGATGTTCTCTTCGGTCGACCTGTTCAATGGCCACCAGAACGCCTTGCTGATCGCGGCGATCGCGCCGGTCGCGCTGCTCGTGCTCGTGTTGTTCGCGCCGGTGATCCTGCGCGGTGCCGGCACCCGGTTCGGACGTCTTCACGCCGTGCTCGCTCAGATCCGCAGCGGCATGACCCGCGTGCGCGCCGGCCTCGCGGTGTTTCGCCGCCCCCGCCTGGGTGCGATCGCCTCCGTCACGCAGCTCTCGGCATGGGCATTTCAGTGGTTTGCCTGCTACATGCTGCTGGTCGCGCTGGGACTCGACAAGCAGGCCGGGGTGCCTGCTGCGGCGGCCGTCCTGTTCGCCGTCAACATCACCGCCGTGCTGCCGGCCACACCGGCCAACCTCGGTGTCTTCCAGGCAGCGTGCGCCGCGGTCCTGCACACCGGCTGGCACGTCGGCTACGGGACGGGCGTCGCCTACGGCGTGATCCTGCAGGCCGTCGAGGTCTCGGCCGCGATCCTGATGGGCATGCCCGCGCTGGTCAAGGAGGGCATGTCCTGGCGCGAGGTCCGGCTGCGCGCGATGCACGCGGCACCGGTCAAGCTTCCGGCCAGGCCCAGCTCACGCACGGCGCGTGGCGCGGCCAACGCCGAGAGCTAAGCCTGCTTCCGGCTGTCCTCCAGGTACACGGCCGACAGCGCCGCAATCGACTCGTACGATGGATACGAACGTCGCGCGAGTTACGCGCCGCCGGTGCCCGAAACGGGCTCGAAGCGGTTTCGCCCAGCGCGGCGCACGCGGCCCTGCGCGAGGGCGGCTCGCAGCGCGACGGTGAAGCGTCTAGGTCCCCAATACCGCGCGCCCACCAGCCGGCCGAGGTCCTCGCGGCGCTGGGGTCCGTGACTGTCCAGCGCGCGGACGATCGAGTCGACCTCGCGGACGAGATGCGTGTCGACCGTCAGCTGGGTCGACGAGACCGGGAACTGAGACCAGCTGGACCGGCCGCGCGCTCGCGCCGGGGCGGGCCGCTCGCGTGCAGTGCGGTCCGCTGCGCCATCGGCCGGCTCTTCGCCTTCCTCGGCCGTGAGCGGCGTGGCGATGTCCTCCAATCGCTGCTGCGCGGCCTCGATGCCGATCGTCGCCTGCACCACACCGGCGCCGATCATCAGCGCGGCGCCGATCAGGTACCCGTACGCCACCTGAGTGGCGTCCCCGGATCCGACCAGCTTGGCGAACAGGAGCGGTCCGGTGATCCCGCCGATCGCCGTCCCGATCGCGTAGAACAGTGCGATCGCAAGCGCGCGAGTCTCCATCGGGAAGATCTCCGACACGGTCAGATAGGCGCTACTGGCGCCCGCTGAGGCAAAGAAGAAGATCACGCACCACGCGGCGGTCAGTCCCCACGCGCCGAACGTGTGGGCCTTGAACAAGAACGCGAGGATCGCCAGCAGGACGCCCGACAGGATGTAGGTGCCGGCGATCATCGGCCGCCGCCCGACGGTGTCGAAGAAGCGGCCGAGCAGCAGCGGTCCGAGGAAGTTGCCGACCGCGAACGGGATGATGTAGATCGGCGCGTGCTCGGCGCTGACCTTGAAGAACGTCGTCAGCGTGTCGGCCTGGGCGAACACGACGGCGTTGTAGAGGAACGCCTGGCCGGCGAACAGCGACAGGCAGACGATCGTCCGGCGCGGATACGACGTGAGGATCGTGCTGGCGATTTCGCGGAAGCTGATCGACCGCCGCTGGTGGATCCGGATCGTCGCGTCGGGGTCGGGCTCGGGCAGTTCCTTGTCGTCGATCGTCGCAAGGACGTCATGCTCGATCGCGCCGACGACCTCCTCGGCCTCCTCGTCGCGACCGTGGATCACAAGCCAGCGCGGGCTCTCCGGCACGCGGCTGCGGATGAACATGATGCCGAGGCCGAGCAGCGCGCCGATCCCGAAGCCCAGCCGCCAGCCCACGTTGATGGGGAACAGCGACTTGTCGAGTAGCACAAGTGCGATCGCGCCGGCGAGCACGGTCCCCAGCCAGAAGGAGCCGTTGATCCACAGGTCGATCGTCCCCCGCACGCGCGCGGGGATCAGTTCGTCGATCGCGGAGTTGATCGCTGCGTACTCGCCGCCGATGCCGGCGCCGGTGAGGAACCGCATCGCGTAGAACCACGCGACCGAGAACGAGAGGCCGGTCAGGATCGTCGCCACCAGGTACAGCGCCAGCGTGATCAAGAACAGCTTGCGGCGGCCGAAGCGGTCGGTCAGGTGACCGAAGAACAGCGCGCCGACGCACGCGCCGAACACGTACACGGCACCGGCCGCGATCCCCTGCGAGGTGGTCAGCGTCAGGCCCGACCCGGGCTCGCTGAGCCGGGCGCTGATCATCCCCAGGAAGTTGACCTCGAGCCCGTCGAGGATCCACACCGTCCCGAGCCCGAACACGATCATCCAATGCCAGCGCGACCAGGGGAGGCGATCCAGGCGAGCCGGAATGTTGGTCTCGACCGTTTGCTCGCTCGCCTGGGCCTGCGCGGTGCTCACGGCTGTGAGCTACCCGCTCCGGCGCGAGTAAACCGTATCTACGCGGAGGTCATCGCCGGCTGATCCTCGCCCGAGCCATCGAGCTCGGCCGCCGGATCGGCGTCGGTCAGCTCGGCCAGCCGCGTCGGGTCCTTGTCGGTCCCGGCGACGAGCTCGTCGGCGGCCTGCCTGTCTGACCTGGGGAGGGACCCGGACTTCATCCCGAAGTAGACGGCCTGCGGATGGTGGGCGATGATCGCCAACGTCGACTGCTCGGGCTCGACCGCGTATCCACCGGACAGGCGCATCCCGATCGACGGAGCGTCGAGCAGGCGAAACACCTTCTCGTGCTCCGATTGCTCAGGACAGGCGGGGTAACCCCAGGAATAGCGGCGGCCCTGGGTCGGCTCGGCGCCCAGCTGCGAGCGCGCGTGTGCGTGCAGCCATTCGGCCATCCCCTCAGCGGTCTGGACGCCGAGGCCATGAACGAACAGCTGCTCGGCGAACTCGCCGTCGCTCTCGAGGCGAGCCATCAGCTCTGTGACCTCGTCGCCGGCGGTGACCGCCTGCAACGCGACCACATCGACCTCGCCGCTGTCGAGCGGCCGATAGAAGTCCGCCAGGCAGATGCGATCGTGCTTGGGCTGGCGCGGAAACACCAGGCGCTCGAGCTCGCGCTCGCGCGGCGCCTCGGGATCCCAGACGATCAGCTCGTTGCCATCTGAGTTGCACGGGAAGTAGCCGAGCAGCGCTCGCGGGTGAAGGTAGTCCTGCTCTGCCCACATACGTTCCAGTCGTGGCTGGAAGTCCTCGCGCAGCAACTGGCGCCACTCCTCGCCCTTGACGCCGCGCCCGCCCCAGTGCAGCTTGAACAGCACATGCGTGTCGAGGTGGTGGTAGACCTCGTCCATCGGGACGTCGATCTCGCGCACGCCCCAGAACGGCGGCTCGGGAATCGGGTTGGACGTGCTCACCGGGCTGCGCACCGAGTCATCGGTCACCGCCGGCGCGTCGTCAGGCTCGGCCGCCGGCTGCTCGCGCAGCTTGCGCGCCGCGTCGCGGGTCTTGGCGACGAGCGCCTCGCGCTGCTCGGGGTCGACGATCTGGTCCATCTTCGCAAGGCCTTCGAACGCGTCCTTGCAGTAGAACACGCCCGGCTCATAGATCTCGTCGGACTCAGTGCCGTTGGGGTACAGGATCCGCAGGCCGAAGTTGCGGTTGATCGCCGCTCCGCCGATCAGCACCGGCACATCCCGGCCCTGTGAGTACAGCTCCTGGATGCACGCCGGCATCTGCTTCGAGGTCGAGACCAGCAGCGCCGACAGCCCGATCGCCGTGGCCTTGTGCTCCTGGGCAGCATCGAGGATCGTCTGAATCGGCACCTGCTTGCCGAGATCGATGACCGTGTAGCCGTTGTTGGTCAGGATCGTGTTGACAAGCGACTTGCCGATGTCGTGCACGTCGCCGAACACAGTCGCGACCACAACCGTGCCCTTCGTGTAGCCCTCGAGCTTGTCCAGGTACCGCTCGAGCTGGGCGACGGCGCGCTTCATCACCTCCGCCGACTGGAGCACGAACGGCAGGATCAGCTCGCCGGCGCCGAACTTGTCGCCGACCTCCTTCATCGCCGGCAGCAGCACGTTGTTCAGCGTGGGGACTGCCCCGATCTTCTCGACGCTCGCGTCGATCCAATCCTCGACGCCCTCCTTCTTGCGGCGCAGGATGTGGAAGTGCAGCGCCTCCTCGGGCTCCATGCCCTCGGTGGGGTCGGCCTTGTCGGCGGCCTCCTCGGTCGCTCCCTTTGACTCAAAGTGCGCGATGAAGCGCTCGAGGGCGTCTTCGCGCCGGTTGAACACGAGGTCGTCGGCGAGCTCGCGCTCGAGCTCGGGAATCTCGCCGTAGGGCGTGATGTGGTTGGGGTTGACCATCGCGAGGTCGAGCCCGGCCTCGACGCAGTGGTGCAGGAACACGCTGTTGAGCGCGCTGCGGGCAGGTAGGCCGACGCCGAATGACACGTTCGAGACGCCGAGCGAGGTCTTGACCCCGGGGATCTGCTCCTTGATCTGCCGGATCCCGTCGATCGTCGCGACGGCACTGGGCCGCCACTCCTCGTCGCCGGTCGTCAGCGTGAACGTCAGGCAGTCGAAGATCAGCGCCTCGGGGTCCATGCCGTGCTCGTCACAGCAAAGCTCGGTGATCCGCCGCGCGACCTCGAGCTTGCGCTCGGCGGTCTTGGCCATCCCGACCTCGTCGATCGTCAGCGCGATCAGAGCCGCCCCGTGCGCCTTGGCGATCGGCACGACGCGGTCGAGCTTGTCGCGTCCGGCCTCGAGGTTGATCGAGTTGACGATCGCCCGGCCGGGGATCTGCTGCAGGGCGGTCTCGATCACCTCGGGCTCGGTCGAGTCGACCTGGATCGGCGCCGGCTGCGTCAGCGAGATCCGCTTGACGACCTGGCGCATCTGCTCGGCCTCGTCCTGGCGCTCGGTCAGCGCCACGCAGACGTCGAGCACGTGCGCCCCGCCCGTCACCTGGTCCTCGGCGACCGTGAGGATGCCGTCGTAATCGTCGGCGAGCAGCATTTCCTTGGCCTTGCGCGAGCCCTGCGAGTTCACGCGCTCTCCGACGAGGGTGGGGCGGGGGTCCTGCACCAGCGACGTCGCGGCGATCATGCTCGCGACATGCGGCGCTCGGCGCGCGGGGCGCTCGCCGGGAGTGCGCCCCTTGACGCGGTCGGCGAGCACCTCGATGTGGGCGGGCGTGGTGCCGCAGCAGCCGCCGACGATCGAGATCCCGTAGCGCTCGACGAACTCGCCGAGCACGTTGGCAAGCGGCTCGGGCTGTTCCGGGAAGATCGTCTCGCCGTTGGGGCCCTGCAGCGGCAGCCCGGCGTTGGGGATGCAGTGCACCGGCACGGATGCGTGCTCGCCGAGGAAGCGGATCGCGTCTCGCATGTCCTCGGGGCCGGTGGAGCAGTTGAGCCCGATCGCGTCGATGTCGAGCGCCTCGAGCGTCGCGAGCACGCTGCTGATGTCGGTGCCGAGCAGCATCTTGCCGCCCTGGGGAAGCAGCGACACGCTGCACTGGATCGGCACCTCGCGGCCTGCCTCCTTGAAGGCCTCGCGCGCTCCGAACACCGCGGCCTTGACCTCGAGGATGTCCTGCGCGGTCTCGATGATGATCAGGTCGATGCCGCCGGCGAGCAGGCCGACAGACTGCTCACGGAACACCTCGACGAGCTCGGGGAACTGAATCTGCCCGAGCGACGGGTCGTCACTCGCCGGCAGGAAGCCGGTCGGGCCGATCGAGCCGGCGACAAAGCGGTCGTCTCCGGCTGCTTTGCGGGCGATCTCGGCGGCCCTGAGGTTGATCTCGTGGGTGTGGGCCTCCAGGCCCCATTCGGAGAGCTTGAGGCGCGATGCCTGGAAGGTGTCGGTCTCGAGCACGTGCGCGCCGGCCTCGAGCATCGACTGGTGGACGCCCTCGATCACGTCGGGGCGGTTGAGCACCAGGGCCTCGTGGCAGCGTCCGGGAAGCTTGTAGTCGCGCTCCAGGCTCAGGTCGAACTGCTCGAGCGTGGCGCCCATGCCGCCGTCGTAGACGAGCACGCGCTCGCGCGTGGCAGAGAGGAAGTCGCGCATCGACCGCATGCTAACAGGATTTCGGCAAACCTTGACACGGTTGTGGCAAGGTTGTGTGTGGGCCTCGTGATTTCGTCCCAACCGATGCGCTCCCAGGCCGGATTGGGACGTTTGCTCCGTGGGAGGGAGCGAACGTCCCGCGGGACCCGAGGTCCGATTCGATCGGGACGTTTGCACCATCGCAAAGCGGTGATCCAACCCCGCAACCGCTCCGTATAGACGCGTGACAACGGCCACTCCTTGGAGGGAGTTCACGCAAATGTTGAACGAGCACGAAGGTACCGCGGGACGAACGGACCGCAGGCAGTTCCTCACCAGGACGGCGGCGACCGGGGCCGGTGCCCTGGTTGGCGTATCGGCACTCGAGGCGCTGATCCCGTCGTTTGCCAGCGCGGCAAAGGGCGGCATCACCAAGGGCGACGTCGCGATTCTGGGGGCAGCCCAGATCGCGGAGGCGCTGGCGGTGACCACGTACACGAACATCATCACCAACGCGCCGTTCTTCAAGCGGCTCGGAGCGGACGACCAGGGATACCTGAAGGCGGCTCGCCAGGAGGAGATGTCCCACTACCTGCTGGAGATGAGCGTCACCAAGAAGCCCTCCCCGTTCACGACGTTCTACTACCCGAAGCACATGTTCGACGACGCGCAGACCACGCTCAACGTGCTGGTCACGCTCGAGGACGCGTTCATCGCGGCATACCTGGTCGGGGTGCGGGACTTCTCGAACTCGAACCTGCGCGTCACCGCGGCGCGGATCATGGGAATCGAGTCGGATCACCGGACGCTGGCTCGCGTCGTTGCGCCGGGCGTCGCCAAGTCCGACGGTGGCCCGATCGAGAAGGTCACCGGCATCCAGGGCAAGGCCGAGAGCGTCGACCCGCCCAACAACAACGGCTACGAGCGCACCCTGAAGTGGACGAACATCAACAAGGCGGTCGCGGCGCTGACGCCGTTTGCCGACAAGTCGGCCGCCGGCAACGCCGGCTTTGACACGAGCCGTCCGTTCCACTTCAAGCCGTTCACACCGCACCTCCCCGAGCCGCTGGGCGAGTTCCACTCGTTCCTCGGCTGAGCTGCCCGGCCCCCGGCGGGCGCGCTACAGCGTGGTCAGCGGTGAACGAGCCGCGACAGCACCACCTGTGAGCGCGTCCGCTCCACCGGGCCGTGGCGCTGCAGGTCGATGATCAGGCGCTCGAGGTCGGAATTGTCCTGCGTGCGCACGCGCGCGATCGCGTCCGCCTCGCCGGTCACGCTCCACGCCTCCACGACCTCCGGGTAGCGGCGCAGCGTCTCGGCGACCTCGTCGAGCAACGTCCCGGGGGCGAAGAACAACTCGATCAGTGCCTCGGTGCGATCGCCCAGGGCCTGGTGGTCGATCACCGCTGTGAAGCCGCGCAGCGTGCCGCCGAGGCGCAGCTTGTCGACACGTCGCTTTACCGCAGGCGGCGACAGCGACACGCGCTGGGCGATGTCGTCATAGGTCCGGCGCCCGTCTTCGACGAGCAGCGCAAGAATCTGACGATCTGAGGCGTCCATCGTTCGATTAATTGCGCAGGATACACCGATTTCGGTATCGACAACCGCCGAGACGGACGCTAGGCTGCGATGTCATGACTGTCGCCACTGTCGCCCGCGTACTGTTCGACGAAGCCCACAGCGAGGCCTGGACGATCCGCCCGGAGCTCGCGCGCGAGATGCAGCCCGCGCACCCCGGTGACGCGTCCTACGCCGTCGCTGCGCAGGCGCTCGCCGCGCGCGACTTCGCCGTGGCGGCCAACGTCGACGAGCCCCTCAACGAACGGACGCTCGAGTCCTGCGACGTGCTCGTGATCGCGCATCCGTCGGAGCCCGCTTGGGAGCGGACCACCGGCACCGGGTCACCGCGGTTCGGCGACGATGAGCTCGCGGCGATCGCGAGCTTCGTGGAGCGCGGCGGCGGACTGGTCGTGCTCGGAGAGACCGAGCAGGACAAGTACGGCAACAACGTCAAC
>DASYFZ010000442.1:0-6336 GCA_036000295.1 Solirubrobacteraceae bacterium | reverse complement strand
CCGCGCACCTATGAGGACGCCTACCGGCGCCAGGTTTGGACAGCGCATCACTGGCAGCATTGGCTCGACCGCGGGCGCTTCCCGGATCACCCTTGGCGGACAGTGCTGCAACGCAGCGCGCTGACGCTGAAGGGGCTCATGTACGCGCCGACCGGCGCGATCGCCGCAGCAGCGACCACCTCGCTTCCGGAGACCCCCGGTGGCGAGCGCAACTGGGATTACCGCTTCTCCTGGATCCGCGACGCCACGTTCGCGCTGTGGGGCCTGTCGACGCTGGGCTTCGACTGGGAGGCCAACGACTTCTTCCACTTCGTCGCCGACGTTGCGGAGGCCGAGCAGGGCCGGCTGCAGATCATGTACGGCATCGACGGGCGCGAGGACTTGCCCGAGCGGATCCTCGACCACCTCTCGGGATACGAGAACGCTCGCCCGGTGCGCGTCGGCAACGCGGCCCACGACCAGGCCCAGCACGACGTCTGGGGCGCGGTGCTCGATTCGATCTTCCTGCACACGACGTCGCGCGACCACCTGACCGAGCGGGTCTGGCGGATGCTGATCGAGCAGGTGGAGGCGGCGCTGGCGAACTGGCGCAAGCCCGACCGTGGCATCTGGGAGGTCCGCGGCGAGCCCCGGCACTTCACGTCGTCGAAGATGATGTGCTGGGTGGCCGTCGATCGCGGCGCGCGACTGGCCGAGCTCTACGAGGATTGGGATCGCGCTGCGCGCTGGCGAGCCGAGGCCGATCAGATTCATCAGGACATCTGCGAGCACGCGATCGATGACCGCGGCGTGTTCACTCAGCACTACGACACCGATGCGCTGGACGCGTCGGTGCTGCTGATGCCGCTGGTGCGTTTCCTGCCAGCCGATGACCCCCGGATCAAGGCGACGGTTCTGGCGGTCGCCGATGAGCTGACCGACTACGGCCTGGTGCTCCGCTATCGCGTGTCCGAGACCGACGACGGCCTGGCGGGGGAGGAGGGCACGTTCACGATCTGCTCGTTCTGGCTGGTGTCGGCGCTGGTCGAGATCGGCGAGCTGGAGCGCGCGCGCGATCTGTGCGAGCGACTGCTGACCTATGCGAGCCCGCTGGGCCTGTACGCCGAGGAGATCGACGCGCGCACCGGCCGACACATGGGCAACTTCCCGCAGGCGTTCACGCACCTGGCGCTGATCAACGCGGTCGTGCACGTGATCCGAGCCGAGCAGGATGTCGAGGAGCGGCGCGCGATTCGTGCGACGACGGCTCTGCCCGACCCCAGGGTGATCGACGCGGCGGCCGCTGCAGCCGAAGCCGAGCGCAACGGGGGATAGGCCGGGCGCAGGCGATGCAGATACGCGTGGCCCGGCACACCGAGCGGCTGCACGCGCTCGTCCGGTTCTACCGCGATGGCCTCGGGCTGACCGAGCTCGGCGGCTTTGAGGACCACGACGGCTACGAGGGCGTGTTCCTGGACGTGCCGGGCACCGGCGCGCACCTCGAGTTGACGGCGGGCGGCGCCCACGGTGCTCCCGCACCACACCCCGAGACGCTGCTCGTGCTGTACCTGGGCGATGACGAGGCGGTCCGAGCCGTCGCTGCTCGGCTCGCGGTCGATCCAGTGGCGCCGGCGAACCCCTACTGGGCCGAGCACGGGCTGACTTTCGAGGACCCGGATGGCTTTCGCGTGGTGCTCGTGCCCGAGCGCTGGCAGGCCTAGGCGAGTTGCTTGACGAGGACCGCCCGCGTGTCGCGGCGCCGGTCATCTGCGCGACGCCTTCGTCGACCCGCAGGCCCGTCGCAGAACAGGGACAACGCTGCAAGGGCCGTGATATCACGACTCTCCTACGATCGTCGGATGCGACTGATGCGCGCTTCTGAGTTGCCCGCGCCGGTGCTCGTCGGCCTGTTCAACGCGGGCTATTCGGACTACCTGCTGCCGATGCGCCTCACGACCGACGCGTTCGCCGAGCACGTCGCGGCAAACGACATCGACCTCGAGTGCTCGCGCGTGGCGCTCGACGACGAGCCTGCCGCGTTCGCGCTGATCGGCCGCAGGGATGAGGCCGGATGGCTGGGCGGCATGGGTACCGCTCCGCGATACCGCCGCCGCGGGCTGGGCGAGCAGGCGCTGACCGCGGGCCTGGCGGCGCTCGCGGATCGGGGCGCGAGTGTCGCGTGGCTGGAGGTGATCGACGAGAACCGGCGAGCGCTTGCGCTCTACGAGAAGCTTGGCTTCGAGGTGGTTCGAGACCTGGTCGTGTGGTCGCTGCCCGCGCGCGAGACGGATTCGACGGCGTCCCGGGCGATCGACGCGTCGAGCGCTCACGCCTGGATCCGCGCCAACCGCCGCGACCGCGAGCCGTGGCAACGAGCCGACGCGTCGGTGACCGCGATCGGCGCGCGCGGGGCGACGCTGAGCGGCCTCGTCGTCGATCGCGACGGCCAGGTGGTCGCGACAGCGCTCCTGCGCGACGACGCGGCCGCCGTCGAGGCGCTACAGGTCGTCGCGGCCGACGAGCAGGCGGCCGCCGAGCTGCTGCTTGCGGCCGCGATCGCGGGCCGCGAGCTGCGATTCAGGAACGTGCCGGACCGCGCCCCGGCTTCGCGTGCGCTGGAGCGCCTCGGGGCGCGGCGGATCGCCACGCAGCACGAGATGCGCCTGACGCTGTGATCAGCGAGCTATGCGTCGACGTCGTTGAGCGTGCCGCAGTTCGGGCACTGCACGAAGACCCCGTACAGCTGCCCCTCGCTGACGCCTTCTGCCACCGGCTTCCCGCAGTTGCCGCAAAGCAGCCGGTCCGGGCCGTCGCCGTTGAACGCAAGCTTTCCTGGGGGTGGGGCGTGGATGATCGCGCTTGCCCCCGGGGTTTCCTCGACTACCGTCAGTGTTAGGTCTGCCATGCCGCAAACCTATACGGCTGAGCGGTGCACGGCAAGCGACCTAAGACGGCGACCGGCTGGCGTAAGGGGCCCGAGCCGCCGATCGGCTGCATCCTCCCGATGCGGCAGCGGCGTCTTAGCCGCATCATCGGGTCACATGATGAGCCCGATGACCGCACACGCAACCGGGAACCCATTCCTCGATGCCGAGGCGGATTTCCGCCGCGCGCGCCGGTCTCACCGGGTGGCCCGGGTCGGCGGCTGGCTTGCGCGAAAGCCACGCCGCAGCGCTCCCAGAACGCTAAGCGAGCTGTCTGCGATGGTGGGTGGCGCAGCTCGCATGCAGGTCGTCCCGCTGTGCCGGATCGTCGGCACGCTCGAGTCCTCGCCGCAGTTCGACGCGCGCTTTCGCCCGGCGTCCGAGCTGGTGCGCCACCGCTGGGAGCGGATCGCGCTTGCGCACCGTAGGGGCGATGCGCTTCCACCGGTGGTGTTGCGCGCCCGGCCGGACGGCTATTACGTGGTCGACGGACGCCACCGGGTGTCGGTCGCGCGTGCGCTCGGTCTGAGCGACATCGACGGACTGGTCACGGGCGCGTGAACCGAAGCAGCAGCTTCTGGTCGTAGTAGTAGCCGAGCCAGTCGAGCAGCCGTCCGCGACCGTGACCATGGTGGCCGGCGGCGGGCACGAAGCGGACGGCGAGTCGCGCGGCCGCCGCCTCGAATCCGGCCCCCTCGAACACCGCGATCACGTCTTCGATGTCGTTGAGCGGGGGCAGGTTCAGCGCATCGACGTTCTCGCGATGCCATTTCACCATCAGAGGGCTGCCCGTGTGCACACCGATCACCGCGTAGTAGGCGCCGCCTGGCGCAAGGGCAGCGAAGAGCGAGCGGGCGTGGACCGGGAGGTCGTGGAGCAGGTACAGCACCTCGTGGCTGAATGCGACGTCGAACCCGTCCCACCCATCGGGGACGGTGTCGGACACCTCGAAAGTGAGGGGGCGCCCAGCGGTGAGTCGCCGCGCATCGTCGATCGAGCCCGACGCCGGGTCGTATCCGAACCCATCGGAAATCGCAAAGCGGTCAGCGACGAGCCGCAGGAAACCACCCTGATTGCAGCCCGCGTCGAGCACGCGCTTGCCGGCCAGGTCGACATCGGTCGTGTCAAGCATGGCGCTCCACACGAACGCGTGCTCCTCCTGCATTGCCCCGTCGGCGGCCGCGTCCTGCCAGTAGCTCTGGGTCATGGCCTCACCCTACAGGCGCACCCGTACACTCCCGGCCCGTGCCGACGCCCGTCCTCGAACACACCGTGCGCGTCCAGCTGCGGTGGCGGGACATGGACATGCTGGGCCACCTCAACCAGTCCGTCTACCACGAGCTGCTCGAGGAGGGCCGCGCCGCGTTGATGACCGAGCTCGTTCGCCGCGTCGGCATCGACCGCGCCCATGGCGCGTTCGTGATTGCGCACGTCGACCTCGACTACCACACAGAGGTGCGCAAGGACCACGGCGAGGTGACGATCGTCGCGCGCCTTGCCCACGTGGGGACCTCGAGCCTGCGACTCGAGCACGAGGTCAGGCTGCCCGACGAGCGGATCGCGGCGTCGGGAACCACGGTCATGGTCGCTTGGGATCCGGCGGCCCGCAGTAAGCGGCCGCTGAGCGAAGCCGAGCGCGCCGCGCTCAGCTGACATGCCGTTCCTGGCCTCACTGGTGATGGCGTCCATGGCGGTGTCCGTGCCCGCGGGCGCCGGTCCGGTCAACACATCTCACCCGACGCGCGTCGTGGGCCACGGCAACCCGCGCAGCTGCACGTCGGCGGCGGTCGTCGCGGCCGTGCGGGCCGGAGGGATCATCCGCTTCTCGTGTGGCCCTAACCCGGTGGTCATCACGATGCGCAGGACCGCGAAGGTCGTCAACACGAGTCGCCAGGTGGTGCTTGACGGCGGCGGAAAGGTGACGCTCAGCGGCGCCGGCAGGCGGCGGATCCTCTACATGGACACCTGCGACCGGGCACAGGTATGGACTACCTCACATTGCCAGGACCAATCGACTCCGAGGCTCGTGGTCCAGCACATCACCTTCGCCGACGGCAACTCAACCGGTCAGCGCTTCGACGGCGGGGGAGGGGGCGCAATCTTCGACCGCGGCGGGCGGCTGCGGATCTTCAACTCGGTGTTCACCGGAAACCGCTGTGAGCGGACCGGCCCCGACATCGGCGGGGGCGCCGTCAGGGCGCTCTCGCAGTACCACGGCCTGCCGCTGTACGTGGTCGACAGCCGGTTTGAGCACAACGTCTGCAGCAACGGCGCCGCGCTCAGCAGCATCGGCGTCTCGTGGACCGTGCTCAACAGCCGGTTTGAATCCAATCGCGCCATCGGACATGGGGCCAACCCGGCGCGCACGGGCAGCCCCGGGGGCGGCAGCGGCGGCGCGATCTATAACGACGGCGACCGGATGACGCTGTCGATCGGCGGCAGCGTGTTCACTGACAACCACGCCAACGAGGGTGGCGGCGCAATCTTCTTCGTCTCAAACGACCGCACGGGCACGATGGCGATCCGCTACAGCACGCTCGACCACAACCCGAGCGACGGGTTCCAGACTCCGGGCCTGCCCGGGATCTACTTCCTCGGGGCGCGGCGCCCCTCGATCAGCCACTCGGCTCTTCGATAGCGCCTCACGGGGTCCCGGCCGGCGCGCATGCCGGCTTGGCCGGGGAGCGCAGGACGACCGTCTGATGGTTCTGCTGGCTCGCCGTCACGGTGAAGCCGCTGCAGCGGTCGATGACGGCCGGGAACTGGACGGTGAACGCGCCTGAGCGATTGGCGAGCGGCCTTCGGGAGATCGTCTGATCCACCGCGAGGCGTACGTGAACTCGCCGGCGGGGGGCGAAGCCCCGGCCGGCGACTGTGGCGGGATTCATCCGGACCACTCGCAGGCTCGCCTTTGACCGCGTGGCGTGATCGGTGGTCGCCGAAGCGATGCCCACGACGGCTGCCACCGCCAGCAGGCCAGCGGTGACGAGCACCAAGGTCAAGCGCCGACGTCTGGACGGAGTCAGCGACAGTTTCATGTACTTCACCTCCTGCCTTCAGGGTACCGGAGATGTGGGGGCCCGGTCGGGCCAGACCCCCACACTCCGCTCAGTGCATCAGTGGCCGTGACCTCCCGAAGAGGGCACACTCACCGCATCGGTGAAGCTCTCCTCGTCATTCGCGGTCTGACCGTTGTCCTCCGTCGCCCCGCACAGGGTCGGCGGCTTGCTCGGCGTGGCGCTGCCCGGACACACGAACAGGTCGGGCGAGCGCGTGTCCGACCAGATCGGGTGTGCCTTGTCGACGGCGGCAAGTCCGACGTAGTCGCCGTAGAACTGGCCGCCATTCGGACCCTCGAACTGCGTCGGCGCCGGCATCGAGCTCGACGTGACGCGAACCTGGCCGAAGTTCGACAGGTCCTGGCTCCCGGACA
>DASYFZ010000355.1:0-4476 GCA_036000295.1 Solirubrobacteraceae bacterium | reverse complement strand
GACGAGCACAGGTCCGACGATTGCTTGCCGATGTTCATCTTGCTCAGCACGGGTGCCGGGGCACAAGCCCAGCCGAGGCGGACTCCCGGAGACAGGATCTTCGAGAACGTGCTCGCGTAGATGATGAATTCGTCGTCGAGCGAGTGCAGCGTCGGTAGCGGCGTTCCTTCGTACCGCAGCAGCCCATACGGGTTGTCCTCGAGTACCAGCAGCTCGCGATCGCCGGCGATCTGCACGAGCCGCTCACGGCGCTCCAGGGACATGGTCACGCCGGCTGGATTGTGGAAATTGGGGACGGTGTAGATGAACTTGGGGCGGCGGCCCGAGCGCTCGAGCTCGTCGAGGGTCTGTTCGAGCTCGTCGACCAGCATCCCGTCGCGGTCCATCGTCACCTGCACCACGTCGGCCTGGTAAGCGCAGAAGGTGGGCACGGCGCCGGGGTACGTCGGCGCCTCCGTGACGACCACGTCGCCGGGATCGACGAGCGTCTTGCACACGAGGTCGATCACCTGCTGGCCGCCGGTCGTGACCAGCAGCTCATCGGGATCGACGTCCATGCCCTCGGCGCGCATGACCTCGAGGATGCAGCGCTTGACCAGCGAGAGTCCCTCCGTCGGGCTGTACTGCAACGCCCGCGCGCAGGACTCTGCGGCGACCGTGCTCATCAGCGAGGCGTAGGAGTCAGGCGGGAAGGTGGACGTGTCGGGCATCCCCCCGGCAAGCGAGATCACGTCGTCGCGCTCGGTCAGCGCCATCAGGTCGCGCATCGCCGAGGACTTCATGACCTTGGTCCGCTCGGCGAACAGCGCGGCGTAGCGCTCGATGTCGTGCGCGGTGGACCGCGGACGCTTGGAAAGTGGCCCCGCCCCACGGCCGGGCCCGCTCACAACGCGCTCTCCACTATCGTCACCTGTCTTCACGGTACAGCACGGTGCATCTCGTCTTCGACATCTTCCAGGGCATCGGGATCGCGGCCGCGGTTGGGATCCGGCCGTTCCTCCCTGCAATCGCGGCAGGCGCGCTCGCGGCCGGCGACGTCGAGATCGACTTCAACGGCACGCACTACTCTTTTCTGGAGCACGTGCCATTCCTGCTTGTGCTGCTCATCTTGGCGATCGTGCTGGCCGTGGCTGAGCGCCGGATGCCGCCCGAGCGGCTGGCTCGCGGCACGCTGGGCGCCGCGTTGGCGCTGGCTGCGATGGCGCTCGGTGCGCTGTTCTTCGCCGGCGCTCTCGCCGACGATCACTACGCCGCGTGGCCCGGCTGGATCGGTGGCGTCATCTGCGCTGCCGTGGCGATCGCCGCCACGCGTCCGCTGCTGGCCCGCGTCCGCGGACGCCTTGACCGGGCGACGGCCGCAACCGTTCCGATCTACACCGAGGGCAGCGCGGCGCTGCTTGCGGTGCTGTCGGTCGTCGCGCCGCCCGTGGGACCGATCGCCCTCGCCGGCCTGGTGTGGCTGCTGATCGCCGGACGCCGGCGCGAGGGCCAGAAGTACGCCGGGCTTCGGATCCTCCGGTGAATCCAAAGCGGGCCGACACACCGGCAAAGAAGCTCGTGCTGGTCGTGATCGACGCGCTTAAGCCGGCGATGCTGGAGCGCGCGATCGCAACCGGTCGCGCCCCGGCGCTCGCTCGGATCCGCGAGGAGGGCGTTTACGTCGACGACTGCGTCGCGGCGTTCCCGTCGGTTACCCCGGTCTGCGCAGCGACGATCACGACGGGCGCCGGTCCCGACGGCCACCTGATCCCGAGCATGAACTGGTACCACCGGGAGGAGAAACGCTACGTCGAGTACGGCTCGAGTTTCTCGGCCAGCCGCCAGTTCGGGGTCCTGCGGTCGCTCACCGACACCGTCTACCGGATGAACGCCGAGCACCTCTCGCGCGACGTCGAGACCGTGTTCGAGTCGCTCGACGATCGCGACGTCCGCACCGCCGGCACCACGTACCTGATCTACCGGGGCCGCCACGCCCACGCCGTTTCGAACGAGACCGCGCTGGCCAGGATCGTGACCTCGACGCTGTTCCGCCGCACGATCGACGGTCCGCTCGAGCTGTTCTACGCGGACCTCTATGCCAGCCGCAAGACGGGCTGCCGCGGGCAGCTCGGAATGCCCGGGATCCGCGACCAGCACACGGGCTGCGTTGGCGCGTTCCTCGTCGAGAACGACCTGTTCGACTTCATGCTGTTCTCGCTTCCCGACAACGACGCCTGGTCGCACAAGAACGGCCCGCACGCGCAGGTCACGTCGATCGCAGCGGCCGATCGCCAGCTTGAGCGGCTGATGCACGCGGCCGGAGGACCCGAGCCGTTCCTCGACCAGTACGCCGTAATCGTGACCTCCGACCACTCTCAGGCCCCGGTCGAGGACCGGATCCGGCTCGACAAGGCGTTTGCGGAGTTCGATGTCGCAACTCAGAGCGCAGCGCGTTCGGCCGGCGCCGAGGTCGCGCTCAGCCCGGCCCAGCGGTCGGCGATGATCTACGCGCTCGAGCCCGAGCAGCGTGACAGCGTGGTCGAGCGGTCGCTCGAAGCGGTGGCCGATCTCGAGGGCGTCGACCTGGTGCTGTGGCTCCCCGACCCAGATTCGAATGAGGCCGCCATCCGCAGCGCCAGGGGCGAGCTGCGGTTCTCGCCGGGCGGAGACCTCGAGGACGGGCGCGGCGCCAGCTGGAGCGTGGAGGGAGACCTCGCGACGATCCGCGCTGAGGTCCAGGACGGACGGCTGCTGTGCACCGAGTACCCCGATGCGCTCGCCCGCGCATGGTCAGCGCTTCGCTGTCCGACATCGGGCGACGTGCTCCTGTCGGCCGCTCCCGGGTTCGAGTTCGTCGACTGGGGCGGCGCCGATCACGTCGGCGGGGGCAGTCACGGTTCGATGCACCGCTCCGACTCACTCGGCGCGCTGCTGTGGTGCGGCACCGGCCCGGACTCGCGAAAGGCGCGCGAGCAATGGTCGCTGCGCGACGTCGCGCCGATGGTCCGCGAGCACTTCGGGATCGGGGCCTCGAACGGCTCTGGAGCGGAGGATGTCGCGGATTAGGACCGGGTTAACCGCGGGGGTCGGCGCGACGTCCACCTGGCCGCTGCGGGTACATTCCGCCCGTGCCCGAAGAGATGACGACCACGGCGTCGCCGATGAGGACTGCTGCGCCGCTGACGTTCCGCGTCCGGGTTCGACACGGCGTACGCCGTACCCACAACTGGCTCCAGCTCGTTCGGTTCGCGGCGGTCGGGGCCACCGGGTACGTCGTCAACCTGGTGACGTTCGCAGTGTGCGTGCACGCGATCGGGATCGACTACCGGATCTCCTCCGTGATCGCGTTCGTGGTGTCGGTGATCAACAACTTCTGGTTCAACCGCCACTGGACGTTTGGTGCTCGCGACGAGCACCCGATGTTCCAGGCCGCGCGTTTCTTCGCGGTGTCGCTGGTCGCTTTCGGATTCACCTACGTGATCCTGATCACGCTCGTGGGCGCCGGGTTGCCGAAGGTCGTCTCGCAGGCGATCGCGATCGCGGCCGCCACGCCGCTGTCGTTCATCGGGCAGAAGCTCTGGAGCTTCCGGGCCTAGCAACAGCCCGGCGAGCGCTTCTCCTCGCGGCTGTCGTCGCCGCCGTCCTGGCGCTCGCGCCCACCGCCTTCGCTTCCGGCACCGCCGGGACGACGAGCGCCGCGATCACGACCGTCCCGTCGACGAGCACGACGGTCGACCCGAACACGCCCGTCTTGGTCACGAAGGCAGACACGCCCCCTGCCGGCTACCGGCTGACGGCCTCCCAGGTCGAGGCGATCGCGGCGAAGTCGCCGAAGATCAAGGCCGAGCTGCGCCGCCATCCCAATGCCGTGCCTTACGAGTACACGAAGGGCCCCGGACGCTGGCAGGTCAGCTGGTTCTCGATCGGACATCCCCAGGTCGAGCTTGCGCAGGTATACGTTGACGACGCCAGCGGGACCATCTCCGAGGCGTGGACGGGCTTTCAGGTGGCGTGGACGATGGCGCGCGGGTATCCGGGCGCGTTCGGCCGCCGCGTGAACTCCTGGTATGTGTGGATTCCGCTCTGCGTGCTGTTCATCGCGCCGTTTCTCCCGTGGCGCCGGCGGCCGTCGCTGCTGCATCTGGACCTGCTCGTGCTGTTGCTGTTCTCGGTGTCGCTGGCCTTCTTCAATCACGCCGAGATCGGGCTGTCGGTGCCGCTCGCGTACCCGTGCCTGCTGTATCTGCTCGTGCGCATGCTGCTGCTCGCGTCCGGACGCGGACGTCCGCGCGAGCCGCTTCGCCTACTCGTGCCGGTGCCGTGGCTGGCTGTCGGCGTGGTCTTCCTGGTCGGCTTTCGCATCGGACTGAACGTCACCGACTCAAACGTCATCGACGTCGGCTATGCGGGGGTGATCGGGGCCACCAAGCTCGTGCACGGCCAGCATCTGTATGGCGGCTGGCCGTCGGACAACGCCAACGGCGACACGTACGGGCC
>DASYFZ010000282.1:0-2167 GCA_036000295.1 Solirubrobacteraceae bacterium | reverse complement strand
TGCCTCGATCGTTGCCCGCGCGGCCACGGTCGGCGGCGTCAAGTTCTGGTAAGAGCCGACACACTCTCTGTTTTCCACAGATCTGTGGGCATCCCTCATCAGGGGGATTTCCACAGCCAGTGGAAAACAGCTCAAAGCCTTTAGTCATCGGCTCCGGGTGCTCGGTCCACCCGGTGGCCGATGGTTTCAGGCGAGAGTTGTCGACAGATCTATCCACACGCTGGCCACTGGCCGGCGTTGTCGTGCCTGAAGACGCTAGGTGCGAGCTAGCCGATGATGCCGCGGCGGAAGCCGACGGCGACGGCATGGGCGCGCGAGCGCGCCTGGAGCTTCGCGAGCAAGTGACGGACGTGCGACTTCACCGTCTCCTCGGACAGGAAGAGGCGGACGCCGATCTCGCGATTCACGAGCCCGTCGGAGATCAGCTGGAGCACTTCGATCTCCCGCATCGTCGGCTCCTGCTCGAGCTCCCGAAGCGGGCCCTGGAACGGAATGACCTCGCCGCCGGGGGTCGTGCGGCGGCGCGCGGCCACTTCTTCGAACCGCCGCGAATGGTCCGCGTAGCGGGTCATGATCTCTTTGCGCTCAGCAGCGTCCACGGCCAGGGTATCGGCCGCCGCGGGTACCCCCTTTAGCGGAGCGTCCTACCTCTATCTAGGGATTGGTCCCTAAGAAGGGGTGCCGCGATCGAGGTGCGGCGTCTCACCCTCGACCGGGTGGGACTCTCCGGACGTGTCTTTCGGCAGGGCTGAGGCGTCCGTCGCGGCCGGGGTGCCCGAGGCCACGTGGACGGACGCGAGGGTCGCCGCGTCGACATTGAGCGGGTGGTGGCAGGCGGCCAGGTGGCCGCCGCCGTAGTCGACGAGCGGAGGCTCCACCTCGTGGCAGATCTGGGTCGCGTAGCGGCAGCGCGGATGGAAGCGGCAGCCGCTCGGCGGGTTGATCGGGCTCGGCACGTCCCCTTCGAGCACGATCCGCTCTCGCTTCCGCGCCAGGTCGGGGTCGGGGACCGGGACGGCCGAGAGGAGCGCCTCGGTGTACGGCATGATCGGCCGCTGGTAGAGCTCCTCCGCCGGCGAGAGCTCCACGAGCTTGCCGAGGTACATCACCGCGATCCGGTCGCTGACGTGCCGCACCACGCCGAGGTCATGGGCGATGAAGATGTACGTCAGGTGGAACTCGTCCTGAAGGTCGCCGAGCAGGTTCAGCATCTGCGACTGGATCGACACGTCGAGCGCCGAGACCGGCTCGTCGGCCACGACGAGCTTCGGCCGGAGGGCGAGCGCGCGGGCGATCCCGATCCGCTGGCGCTGGCCGCCCGAGAACTCGTGGGGGAAGCGGTTATAGTGCTCGGGCGAGAGGCCGACCGTCTCGAGCAGCTCCTCGACCTGCGCCTTCCGGGAAGCCTTGTCGCCGATCGAGTGGATCTTCAGCGGATCGCCGATGATCGTCCCGACCCGCTTACGGGGGTTGAGCGAGGCATACGGATCCTGGAAGACCATCTGCATCTCGCGCCGCAGCGGCCGCAGCGCGCGCGCGCCCAGGTCACCGATCTGCTGGCCCCGGAAGATCACCTCGCCCGCCGTCGGCTCAAGCAACCGGACGATCGTGCGGCCGAGCGTCGACTTGCCGCAGCCCGACTCGCCCACGAGCCCGAGCGTCTCCCCCTCCCGCACCGCGAAGCTCACATCGTCGACGGCGTGGACGCGCGCCACTTCGCGCTGCAGCAGCCCCTTGCGGATCGGGAAGTATTTCTTGACGTGCCGGACCTCGATCAGCGGCACGTCGCCGTTCGTGCTCATGCCGCCTCCGGCTGGTCGCCGCGGATCGTCGCCTCGCGCACGGACCGCTTTGTCTCGACATCGAGCCAGCAGCGGTCGAGATGGCCGGGCACCTCGACGTGATTCTCGAGCGCCGGCTCCTCCATGCACTTCTCGAAGGCCTGCGGGCAGCGCGGCCGGAACTTGCAGCCCTTCGGCAGCTGGATCAACGAGGGCGGCGCGCCCGTGATCGAGTGGAGCCGGTCGGGCTTCGGACGGTCGAGACGCGGTATGGAGCCGAGCAGCCCCCACGTGTACGGCATCTGCGGGTCGTAGAAGAGCTCGCGTGTGGGCGCGCGCTCAACGACGCGGCCTGCGTACATGACGACGATCTCGTCCGCGATGTC
>DASYFZ010000140.1:0-1991 GCA_036000295.1 Solirubrobacteraceae bacterium | reverse complement strand
CCGCTTATGGAACGTAAGTGGTGGACGCTGATCGTCGTCTGCGTCGGGACGTTCATGCTGCTGCTGGACATCACGATCGTGAACGTCGCGCTGCCGAAGATCGCGACCGATCTGAAGGCCAACTTCTCCGACATCCAGTGGGTGATCGACGCCTATGCGCTGACGCTCGCGTCGCTGCTGCTGACAACCGGGACGCTCGCGGATCTGTTCGGCCGTCGCCTGCTGTTCTCGATCGGCCTCGTCCTGTTCGCGTTCACGTCGTTGCTGTGCGCGTTGGCGCCAAGCGCGCTGTTCTTGATCCTCGCGCGCGCGGCCCAGGGAGTCGGCGGCGCGATCATGTTCTCCACCTCCCTGGCGCTCCTCGCCCAGGAGTTTCACGGCCGAGAGCGCGGCACCGCGCTGGGCATCTGGGGAGCGACGATCGGCGGGGCCACAGCCGTTGGTCCGCTCCTCGGCGGGATCCTGACCCAGGCGTTCGGCTGGTCGTCGATCTTCTACATCAACGTGCCGATCGGACTCGTCGCAGCCTTCCTGACGATGACCAAGGTCAATGAGTCCCGCAATCCCGACGCCCGAAGCGTTGACTGGATCGGCACGGTGACCTTCACCGGGGCCCTGTTCCTGCTTGTCCTCGCGGTGATCCGCGGCAACGCCGAGGGCTGGGGCAGCACGCTGATCGTCAGCCTGTTCGCGGCGTCGGCCCTGCTGCTGGTGGCGTTCGTGATCGCCGAGACCGTCCAGGACAACGCGATGTTCGACCTGACGCTGTTCCGCAAGCCAACGTTCGGCGGCGCATCGATCGCCGCGTTCACGCTCTCGTCCTCGATGTTCGCGATGTTCCTGTACCTGACGCTATATCTGCAGACGATCCTGGGGCTCTCGCCGCTGCAAACCGGTCTGCGATTTCTGCCGGTGACCGTCGTCGCATTCGCGGTCTCGGCGGTGTCGGGCAACCTGTCGACACGGGTGCCCGTCCGTCTGTTGCTCGGAGGTGGCCTGGGGCTCGTCGGCGCCGGGCTGCTGCTGATGCGCGGCTTGACCGCTGACTCCCACTGGACGGCGTTGCTGGCCGGGTTCATCGCCGGCGGCGCGGGGGTCGGGCTGGTCAACCCGGCGCTCGCTTCGACCGCGATCGGCGTCGTGCCCCCGCAGCGAAGCGGGATGGCGTCGGGCATCAACTCGACGTTTCGCCAGGTCGGAGTTGCAACTGGGATCGCGGTCCTGGGGGCGATCTTCGAGAGCGCGATCTCCACCAAGCTCGCGCCCAGCCTCGCCGGCACTCCGGTGGCCGGCCACACGGAGAGCATCGCGCACGCCGTAGCCGGAGGCGGCGCGCCGCAGGTGATCGCCTCCATACCCGCTTCCCTGCGAGTGCAGGGCACAACCGCGATCCACGCCGCGTTCGCGAGCGCGATGAACGACATCCTGCTGGTCGCCGGGATCGTCGCCCTGACCGGCGCCGTCCTGTCACTCGTGCTGGTGCGCGGCCGCGACTTCGCCGCCTACGGCGCGCCCGAGGCGGCCGCAGCTCCCGCGGCCGGCTGATCGCTTTACAGCCCGGCGGGATGCCGGACCACGAAGCTCTTGAGGTCGGGCTCGTTGGCCGAGCGGTTTGACCAGCGCGAGCCCGTCTCGGCGAGCGCCACCGTGTCGAACCGCACGCCAGCCACGTACATGAACGTGTGGCCGGGAGCCGCGAACACCGTGATCCACTTGCCGGGGCCTGGCTTCCCCCAGGTCATCAGCTGTCCGGACGTGACGGTCGTGTTCAGCAGACCGGCGGCGGCGAACACGAAGCTGAGCGAGCCCGAGCAGTCGTACGCGTTGTCCTCGAAGGTGCCGTGCCCGCCGCCGAAGCGGTACGGGAGGTGAGCGATCTGGTTGCCCGCGTCGATCACGTTCTGGACGGCGGGCGGAGCGTTGATCGGCGCGACCGCGAGCCCGCTCGGCGTGACCTCGGCCTGCGAGGTCGTCGCCGACAGTCCGCTGGA
>DASYFZ010000068.1:0-3859 GCA_036000295.1 Solirubrobacteraceae bacterium | reverse complement strand
ACCGGCGCGGACGCGCTCGCGCTTGTCGGCCGCGAGCCGCTTGGCGTCGTCGGCGCGGTGGTGCCGTGGAACTACCCGCTGATCATCACCGCGTGGAAGCTCGCGCCGGCGCTGGCGACCGGCAACTCGGTCGTGCTCAAGCCCGCCGAGCAGTCGCCGTTGACGGCGCTGGCACTCGCCGAGCTGGCGGCCGAGGCGGGCGTGCCCGACGGCGTCCTCAACGTCGTCCCCGGCTATGGCCCCGATGCCGGCGAGCCGCTCGGGCGTCACCCCGACGTGGACAAGCTCGCGTTCACCGGCTCGGTCGAGATCGGCCGGCGGTTTCTCGTCTACGCCGGTGAATCCAACGGCAAAGCGGTCTCGCTCGAGCTCGGCGGCAAGAGCCCCCAGGTCGTGCTGGCCGACGCCGCCGATCTCGACGCGGCCGCCGACGCGATCGGCTGGGGGATCTTCTACAACGCCGGCCAGACCTGTCACGCCGGCTCGCGCGTGGTCGTCGCCCGGGAGCTCGCCGACCCGCTCGCCGAAAAGCTCGTCGAATTCGCGCGCGAGTTCGCGCCCGCCGATCCGGCGGCATCGGACACCAGGCTCGGCGCGATGATCAGCGAGGAGCACCTCGTCGGGGTGCTCGGACGCGTGCAGCGCGCAGCGTCGGACGGCGCACAGGTGCTGGTCGGCGGAGAGCGGGCGCAGCCCGTCGCCGGTGGTGCGTACATGCTGCCGACCGTGATCGAGGCGCCCGATCCGACAGACGCGATCGTCCAGGAGGAGGTGTTCGGCCCGGTGCTCGCGATCCAGCGCGCCGACGACGTCGAGCACGCGATTGCGCTGGCGAACGGCACCGGCTACGGGCTCGCCGCCGCCGTGTGGAGCTCGAACGTGTCGACCGCTCACCGCGTCGCGCGCCGGCTTCGCGCCGGCACCGTGTGGGTCAACACATTCGACATCTCGTCGCTGACGACGCCGTTTGGCGGCGTCAGGGACTCGGGCCACGGGCGCGACCGCTCGCTGCACGCGCTCGACGCGTACACGCACCTGAAGACGACGTGGGTCGCGCTATGACTGAACTGCGGCGGATCGGGTTCATCGGGCTCGGGAACATGGGCGGTCCGATGTGCGGGCATCTGGCGCGGGCGGGATACGACGTTGCCGCGTTCGACCTGGATGGCGGCGCGCTCGCGCGGGCGGTCGACGCCGGCGCGCGGGCCCAGAAGTCATCGCTGGACTGCGCGCGAGGTGCGGACGCGGTGATCACGATGCTGCCGGCGCCGCCGCATGTCGAGCAGGTGCTGCTGCACGACGGCGTGATCGCGGCGATGGAACCCGGCGCCGTATCGATCGACATGAGCACGAGCTCGACCGCCGTCGGTGCCAGAGTCGCCGCGGCCGCCCGCGCCCGCGGCGTCGACGTGCTCGACGCCCCCGTCGCCGGCCAGAACATCGGCGCGCAGGCGGGGACGCTCGCGATCTACGCGGGCGGCGAGGAGGCCGTGTTCGAGCGCGCCCGGCCGCTGCTTGACGTGATGGGCAACCCCGAGCGCGTCTTTCACATGGGTCCGCACGGCGCCGGCTACACGATCAAGCTGCTGCTCAACCTGAAGTGGTTCATCGAGTCGGTCGCCACCGGCGAGATCCTCACGGTCGGGGTCCGAGCCGGCGTGCCGCTCGACCGGCTGTACCGCGCGCTCGTCGGCTCACCGGCGAACTCGAACTTCCTGGAGCGCGATGTGCGGCCCGTGCTCGAGTCCGGCGACTACGACGAGGCGTTCCCGATGCGGCTGGTCACCAAGGACCTTGGGCTCGCCGTCGACCTCGCTCGCGACGTCGGCGTGCCGGTCGAGCTCACGGGGCTCGTCGAGCAGATCCATCGGCGCGCTCGCGTGCAGTACGGCGACGACGCCGGCGAGATCAGCGCGATCCGGCTTTATGAAGATCTTGCGGGCCTCGAGCTGCGCTTGCCCGCGGAGGACTTAGACTAGGACAAACTCGTACAAAGTGGGGTTATGTTGACGCAGCGTCTGGCAGAGGGAGCGTGACGGCCACCGGCTCGATGACCGTCCTTGATGGCGCCACCCTCACTCCCGCGGCGGTGGCGGCGGTGGCGCGCGGCGGCGAAAGGGTGGAGCTGTCGGCCGACGCCAGGGCGCGCAACCTCGCGGCGCGTGAGACGATCGCCCAACGACTTCGCGTCGGCCGCGCGCTGTATGGCGCGACGACCGGTGTGGGCGCGCTGCGCGACCGTGTGATCACCGAGGCCGAGCGCGAGGAATACCAGTGGAACCTGCTGCGCAGCCACGCCGTCAGCGCCGGGCGCCCGCTCGCCGTAGAGGTCGTGCGCGCAGGGATGGTGGTCCGAGCCAATCAGCTCGGCGCCGGCGGTGCCGGCGTGGCGCCGCTGCTGCTCGAGGGGGTGATCGCCGCGCTGAACGCCGGCATCACACCGTTGACGCGGGAGCTCGGCTCGCTGGGCACGGGCGATCTCCCGGCCCTCGCCGAGACCGCGCTCGCGCTGCTGGGCGACGGCATGGTGTGGCGCGAGGGCGAGCTCATCGAGGCGTTCCCGCTCGTCGGCGAGGTGGAGTTGGGCCTGCGCGACGCGCTCGGCTTCATGAGCTCCAACGCGTTCACGGCCGGCCATGCTGCGCTGCTGGTGGTCGACGCCCGCGCGCTGCATGACGCGAGGCTCGCGGTGGCGGCGCTCTCGTTCGAGGCGCTTGAGGCCGACCCGATCGTGCTGGACCCGCGTGTTCAGGCGGCGCTCGGCTCCCCCGGTCAGGCGGCGGTCGCCGCGCGCATGCGGGAGCTGCTCGCAGGTGCCGAGCTCGTGCCGGACGCGCCCGACCGGCTCGTTCAGGACCCGTATCCGTTCCGGGTGCTGCCGCAGGTCGACGGGGTGACGCAGGGGGCCTTGTGGGCCCTGGACCAGACCGTCACGCGCGAGGTCAACGCCAGGCCCGAGAACGCGTTGGTCGAGGCGGGCAGGACGCTGCCCACCGGCAATTTCCACAACGCCGAGCTCGCCGCCGCGCTCGATTCGATGCGCAACGCCCTGGCCCAATCGTCGTCGCTGATCGCCGCGCGCGTGAGCGCCCTGCTGGATCCGCGGATGACCGGCCTGCCGCCGTTCCTGGCTGACTCCCCGGGGAGGGACTCGGGGATGATGATGCTCGAGTACACGGCGCAGTCGGCGGCGGCCGAGATCCGTTCCCTGGCGATGCCGAGCGGCACGCAGACTACGTGGGCATCGCTCGGGGTCGAGTCCCACGCGAGCCTGTCGTCGATCGCGGTGCGGCGCACCGCCGATGCGCTCGAGGCGCTTCGACTGCTCGTGGCGACGGAGCTGGTGGTGGCGATGCGGGCGATCCGGCACGCCGGGCGAACGCCGGCCGGCGCCGGTACACAGCGGATGTTCGAGCTCGCCGACGACGTGCTCCCCGCGGGCTTCGAGGACCGGGCGTTCGGGCGCGACGTCGAGCTGGCCTGCACCGCTCTGGACCGCTGGACGGGCTGGGTTACCCCGTCAGGCGTCGACCGGCGCCTCGCCGATACGCCGTGACGCCCCGGCCGACGCGGCGACGACGAGCGCGATCCCGATCACCTCTCGCGCGCTGAGCGACTGGCCCAGGAGGATCAGTCCGGCGAGCGCGGCCACGGCGGGCTCGAGGCTCATCAGCACGCCGAACACCGAGGCGGCGATCCGACGCAGCGCCTCCTGCTCGAACGAATACGGGATCGCCGAGGAGAGGACTCCCACCGCGGCGCCGATCGCCAGTGACTTGGGCTCGATCAGGTGCGAGCCGCCGGATGCGATCCCCACCGGCAGCAGCGCCACCGATGCGATGCACATCGACAGCGCGAC
>DASYFZ010000055.1:0-4873 GCA_036000295.1 Solirubrobacteraceae bacterium | reverse complement strand
CACCGTCGACAAGCCCGTCTGGAAGATGTCGAAGGACGATTGGCACAAGGTGCTGCGTGTGAACCTGTCGGGGAGCTTCTACATGTCCAAACCGGCGATAACGCACATGATCGACCGAGGCTCGGGGCGGATCATCAACATTTCGTCGGTGACCGGCGAGATCGGCAACATCGGCCAAGCGAACTACGCGGCCTCGAAGTCGGGCGAGTTCGGGCTCACGAAGTCGCTCGCCCGCGAGGCGGCACTCGCGCTCCGGCTGTCTGGCAAGCTCGAGCACGGGATCGGGCTGACGGTCAACTGCGTCACCCCAGGGCTGATCGAGACCGACATGGTCGCCACGATCCCGCCATTCATGGTGGCCGAGTTCCTGGAGAAGATCCCGGCACACCGGATGGGACAAGCCGATGAAATCGCTCGCGTCGTCTGCTTCCTCGCCCAGGACGCCTCCGGCTACATCACCGGACAAATCTGGGGCGTCAACGGCGGGATCGACATGTGATCGGGGGCACGGGACCGGCATGCTGAACCGAGACGATCCGAGCGCTTGAGAGTGCCCGCCACAGCGACCCCAATCGGGCTGCGCGATCGTTTGGAGGAGGTAGCGTGGCCGCTGCCCGCCAGTCACATCTCTCGCCGACGCTGCTCGCTGCCGCCAAAACCTGGCCATCGGAGCGGCGGCGGTCGGGCTGACCGGCAAAGAGGGCGACATCTTCCGCAAGGTCATTGCTGGAGCATCTTCTTCGTCCTGATCAATGGCTGTGTTCGTCTGGCTGCAGTCCACGAGCGTGCTGTCATGGATGGTGCCTTAGCCTTGGAGCCAGGGCAGTCGCGCGACGCGCAATGGTCAGCATGAAGGGTCAATCGAGAGAGGGAGCATGACAATGTCTGGGAGCGTCTATCGCGTAACCGAGTTGGTCGGGGTCAGCAGCGAATCCTGGGAGGCAGCCGCCCGCAACGCGGTCGAGACCGCGTCGAAGACCGTCCGGGACCTGCGGATTGGCGAGGCTCACCGCTTCGACGTCACGATCCAGGACGGCAAGGTGACGGCCTACCGCGTGCGTCTGAACGTGTCGTTCAAGTACGAATCTGGCGACTGAGCTCGCTGGCGCGGCTTGGGAGCCCGGTGCGAAGGATCTCGGGCTTGTAGTCGGCAGCCGATCGGCGTAGCCTGGAAACACGTTCGAGGTCCGGCGAGCACGCCCTCAGGGCGGGCGGTCATACGGCAGCGACGCAGGCAGCAGAGCGCCCTCACAGCGGCCGAACGGCGGCGAGCGGGGGCTTTGCGGAGAAGGTCACCGTCCAACCCTGCGAGGTCGTTCCTTGACCGCTCTACGACCGGATATCGCGCCGCTCCCCGACTTGCTGCACGGGCGTTCGCGGGCGGGGCCAGTCCGCGAGCGCCGCCCGGTGTACGTCGATCTGCTCCCGCCATGCAATGCGGGCTGCCCGGCGGGGGAGAACATCCAGGCGTGGCTTGCCCACATGCAGGCGGACGAGCCCGAGCTGGCGTGGCGCGCGCTGGTGGCCGACAATCCGTTCGCGGCGATCCACGGGCGGGTGTGTTATCACCCGTGCGAGAGCGTCTGCAACCGCGCCAACCTCGACAGTGCGGTCTCGATCCACTCGGTCGAGCGGTACCTGGGCGACCTGGCGCTCGAGCGGGGGTGGCTCTTCGATCCGCCGCGGGTGACCAGCGGCAAGCGGGTGCTCGTAATCGGCGCGGGCCCGAGTGGGCTGTCGGCGGCGTACCACCTGGCGAGGCTCGGCCACGAGGTCGAGATCCGCGATGCGGGCTCCGAGCCGGGCGGAATGATGCGCTATGGCCTACCGGCTTACCGGATGCCCCGTGACGTGCTCAGCGGAGAGATCGAGCGGATCGCGGCGCTCGGCGTGCGCTTCACCAACAACCACCTGGTCGTTGACCTTGACGCGGAGCGCCGCGAAGGCGCCTTCGATGCCGTGTTCGTCGCGGTCGGCGCGCATTTGTCGAAGCGGGTGGAGATTCCCGCCATGGATGCCGGGCCCATCGTGGATGCGGTCTCGTTCCTGCGCGGAGTCGCGTCGGGCGAGCGGCCGGAGATCGGGCGCCGCGTCGCGATCTACGGCGGCGGCAACACGGCGATGGACGCCGCGCGGACGGCGCGCCGGTTGGGCGCGGAGGAGACGCTGATCGTCTACCGCCGCACGCGCGAGCAGATGCCGGCGCATGAGGAGGAGGCGAGGGACGCCGAGCGGGAGGGCGTGCGGATCAACTGGCTACGGACGATCAAGAATTTTGAGGGCCCCGACCTGAACGTCGAGGTGATGGAGCTCGATGATTCCGGGTTCCCGCAGCCGACCGGACGGTTCGAAACGCTGGCGGCTGACAGCGTGATCCTGGCGCTCGGTCAGGAGACCGATACCGCCTTTCTTCGCGCGGTGCCGGGGGTGAAGTTCGACCGCGACGGCACCGTGCAGGTCTCGACCGCCATGATGACGGGGTGCCCGGGAGTGTTCGCGGGCGGGGACATGGTGCCGAGCGAGCGCACGGTGACGGTCGGGGTGGGGCACGGGAAGCGGGCTGCCCGGGAGATTGACGCGTGGCTGCGGGACGCGGACGGAGGGCGGCCCCCGAAGCACCCGAAGGCGACGTTCGAGATGCTCAACCTGTGGTACTTCGGCGATGCCGCACGCCGTCAGCAGCCCGAGCTCGAGCTGTCCCAGCGAGTCGCCGATTTCGAGGAGGTGGTCGGTGGCCTCTCGCCCCGGGAGGCGACGTTCGAGGCGCACCGGTGCTTGTCGTGCGGGAACTGCTGTGAGTGCGATGGCTGTCTCGGGGCGTGCCCGGAGGACGCGGTGATCAAGCTCGGCAAGGGATACCGCTACGAGTTCAACTACGACCGCTGCACGGGCTGCGGGGCGTGCTACGAGCAGTGCCCGGTGCACTCGATCGAGATGATTCCGGAGAGCGCGCCGACACCCCCGGAGGCGTTCATAGCGCGGCCGGATGCGAGAGAGCCGCCGAGCTGATGCGCGCCACCGTCGATGGCAACGGCGCGGCGGCGTCGGTCGCGTACCGGTGCAATGAGGTTTGTTGCATCTATCCGATCACGCCCTCCTCGCCGATGGCGGAGCAGGCCGACGAATGGTCGGGCCATGGGCAGGCCAACGTGTGGGGCACTGTGCCGGTGGTGATGGAGATGCAGAGCGAGGCAGGGGCGGCCGGTGCGCTGCACGGCGCCTTGCAGGGCGGCGCGCTGGCGACGACGTTCACGTCCTCGCAGGGCCTGCTCTTGATGATCCCGAACATGTACAAGATCGCCGGCGAGCTGACTTCGATGGTGCTCCACGTCGCCGCGCGTTCGCTGGCCGCGCAGGGGCTGTCGATCTTCGGCGATCACTCCGACGTGATGGCGGTGCGCCAGACCGGGTTTGCCCTGCTTTCCTCCGCTTCGGTCCAGGAGGCCCACGATCTCGCGCTGGTGGCGCAGGCCGCCACGCTGAGGACCCGGGTCCCGTTCGTGCACTTCTTCGACGGGTTCCGCACCTCGCATGAGCTGAACACGATCGAGATGCTGTCCGACGATGACGTGCGGGCGATCGTTCCGCAGGAGCTGGTCCGCGCGCACCGCGGACGCGGGCTGACCCCGGAGCGGCCGTTCATCCGCGGCACCGCGCAGAACCCCGATGTCTACTTCCAGGCCCGCGAGACGGTCAACCCGTTTTATGCCCGTGTCCCCGAGGTGGTACAGGACGCGATGGACAAGCTCGGCGAGCGCACGGGCCGCGAGTACGGCCTGGTCGACTACAGCGGGCACCCCGAGGCCGAGCGCGTGGTGGTGGTGATGGGATCGGGCGGGGAGACCGTGCGCGAGACCGTTGCTTTCCTGCAGGCGCAGGGTGAGCGGGTCGGCGTGGCGCAGCTGCGGCTGTACCGGCCATTCCCAGCTCGGGCGCTGGCGGAGGCGCTGCCGGCGACCGTCCGGCGCGTCGCCGTGCTCGACCGGACAAAGGAGCCCGGTTCGTTCGGGGAGCCGCTGTTCCTCGACGTGCTCGCGACACTCACCGAGTCACACGCAGACGGGGAGCGCGAGCTGATGCCGAGCGTGATCGGAGGCCGGTATGGCCTGTCCTCCAAGGAGTTCACGCCCGGGATGGTCGCCGGGATCTTCGAGGAACTGGGAGGCGAGCGGCCGAAGCGGCGGTTCACCGTCGGGATCAACGACGACGTCTCGAGCACGAGCCTGTCCTACGACCCGTCGCTTGACATCGAGCCGGCGGAGACCGTGCGCGCGGTGTTCTTCGGCCTGGGTTCGGACGGGACGGTCGGGGCGAACAAGAACACGATCAAGATCCTTGGCTCCGAGGAGAGCCTGCACGCCCAGGGCTACTTCGTCTATGACTCCAAGAAGTCTGGCTCGCAGACGGTTTCGCACCTGCGCTTCGGGTCCGAACCGATTCGCGCGCCGTACCTCATCTCGCAGGCAAGCTTCGTCGGCTGCCACCACTTCGGGTTGCTCGAGCGCGCCGAGGTGCTCGATCGGGCGGCACCGGGAGCGACGCTCCTGCTCAACTGCCGACATTCCCAGGACCGTGTCTGGGACGCGCTCGCGCGTCCGGTGCAGGAGCAGATCGTCGCTAAGCAGATCAAGCTCTACGTGATTGACGCGGCGCAGATTGCACGCGATGCGGGCCTCGCCGGGCGGACCAACACGGTGCTTCAGACCTGCTTCTTCGCGATCTCCGGCGTGCTCGAGCCCGAGGAGGCGATCGAGCGGATCAAGACGTCGATTGCCAAGACCTACGGCAAGCGCGGCGCCGAGGTCGTAGAGCGCAACCAAACGGCGGTCGACCGCTCGCTGGAGCACCTCCACCGCGTAGAGGTGCCCGAGCA
>DASYFZ010000002.1:0-5102 GCA_036000295.1 Solirubrobacteraceae bacterium | reverse complement strand
TCGCGCACCCGACCGCCGACAAGTCCCAAGGAGCCCAGTCATGACCGTCGTCGTGCACGAGACCGACACGATCTTCACCGGTGACGTCCTCGCCCACCTCGACGCGCAGCTCATCGCCGCGCGGCGCCTGCTCCAGGTCGTGCTCGAGCAGGGCGCGGCGATCCGCCGGCGCGACGTCAAGAGCGTTGTCGCGCTCACGGGCATCCTGCAGGCCGAGCTACAGCGCCGCCAGCTGCTCGACGCCGAGCGCATGCGCCTGCTCGAGCGTGCCGGCGCGCGTCTGGGCGTGATCCCCGGCGGCGTGACGTTGAGCCGCCTCGAGACACTGCTTGATCCTCAGGGGGCTCAGATGGCGCGCGAGCGCAGCTCCGAGCTTCGCGGCCTGCTTGAGGAGACCAAGCGCGAGCACCACGTCAACCGTGCCCTGATGAGCCAGGAGCTCGCGTTCCTCGACCATCTGCTCCGTCTCGCCGGCCAGGGCGGCGACACCATCTACGACCGCGCCGGCGAGCGACCCACGTCGGTCCCCGTGGCCTACACCGCCAACCGCCGCACGTTGAACCTCGAGGTCTAACCAGACCATGACGATCCCCAGCTTTACCGGACTGCAGACCGCGCTTCGCGGGTTGACCGCCGCGCAGGCTCAGATCGACACCACCTCGCACAACATCGCCAACGCGAACACGCCCGGCTACTCGCGCCAGCAGGTGGACCTCACCCAGAGTCCGTCGATGACACTGACCGGCCTGTCGATCGGCCCGAGCGACGGGATCCAGCTCGGCACGGGCGTCGACGTCTCACAGATCAGCCGTGTCCGCGACCAGTTCCTGGACATCCAGTACCGGGCGCAGAACGGCAACACGAGCAATGCCTCCGCCCAGACCACGATCCTCAACCAGGTGCAGACCTCGCTCGACGAGCCGTCGGGGTCGGGGCTCTCGACCCAGCTGCAGAAGTTCTGGAGCTCGTGGAACGACCTCTCCAACGCGACTAGCGGCACCTCTTCGCCGGCGGCCCGCCAGGCCGTGGTCGACCAAGGCACCACCGTGGCCCAGTCGCTCAACGCGCTCGACCAGCAACTCGCGACGATCCAGTCCCAGACCGCTCAGCAGTACCAGTCGCTGACGGCGTCGCCCAACGGAACGGTCCAGACCGACGCCAACCAGATCGCCCAGCTCAACCAGCAGATCAGCCAGATGCAGGCAGGCGGGATGAACGCCAACGACCTGCTCGACCAGCGCGACCAGCTCCTGGACTCGCTGTCGGGGATGGCCAACATCTCGGTCACCGACCAGGGCAACGGGATGGTGCAGGTCAACTTCGGAGACGCCGCGTCGCCGCTGGTGAGTGGTACGACCGTCAACTGGCCGCAGACGCTGACCTCGGCGGCCGGCGGCCAGCTCGGCGCGCTGATCGGTCTGTCTGACCCCACCAGCGGCCAGATCCAGTCCTACCGCAACCAGCTCGACACGATCTCCAACCAGCTGATCAGCTCGGTCAACTCGCTGCAGCCCGCGAGCCCGTTCTTCAGCGGCAACAGCGCCTCGACGATCGCCGTGTCGGCAACGGCTAGCTCGATCCAGACGAGCTCCACGTCCGATCCCACGGGCAACGACCTCGCGATCCAGATCTCCCAGCTTGCCGGCGGCACCGCCGATCAGTCATACGCGACGTTCGTGTCGAAGGTCGGAGCCGACACCGCCGCGGCCCAGAGCACGCAGTCGACGGGGACCTCGCTGCTGCAGGCGATCAACGGCCAGCGCCAGAGCGTGTCCGGCGTCTCGCTGGACGAGGAGATGACCAACCTCATCACCTTCCAGCGCGCCTACCAGGCGTCGGCGCGCGTGATGAACGCGATCGACACGACCCTCGACACCCTGATCAACCAGGTCGGAGCGCACTGATAGATGTTCGGACGCATCACCACCCAGATGACCGCGTCGATGACGCTGAACGACCTGCAGCAGTCGCTGAACCGCCTGGACACGACCCAGCAGCAGCTGTCGTCGGGCAAGAAGCTCAACCAGCCGTCCGACGACCCGTACGGCACGAGCCAGGCGATGAGCCTCAACGGCCAGCTGTCGTCGCTGAACGACTACACGAACAACATCACCGACGGCACCGCATGGACGTCGCAGGCCACCACATCGCTGGGCGGCATCGACAGCATGGTGCAGCGTGTGCGCGAGCTGGTCGTCCAGGCCTCCAACGGCACCTACACCCAGTCCGACCTCAACGCCTCGGCGGCCGAGGTCAACCAGCTGATCGATGCGATCAAGCAGGAGGCCAACGCCAGCTACAACGGCCAATACATCTTCTCGGGCACCTCGACCAGCACCGCCCCCTACCAGACAGGTTCGACCGACACCTACCAGGGCGGGACGGGGAACGTCGACAGGCTGATCGGCCCCAACACGACGCTCTCGGTCAACACCAACATCTCGTCGCTGCTCGGCAACGGCCAGGCCAGCGGCGACGGTGGGCTGCTCGACACGCTGCGCACGATCGCCTCCGACATGCAGTCCGGGAACACGGGCGCGATCGGCGGCGCCGACCTCAAGAACCTGGACGCGAACTTCGGCACGCTGACTCAGATGGAGGCCAACGTGGGGGCGATCAGCAATCGCCTGACGCTCGCTTCCAGCCGCATCGAGCAGCTTCAGAACAGCGACACAGCAGCGCTTTCCAACGTTCAGGACGCAGATATGGCGACGGTGGCGATCAACTTCTCCACCGAGCAGGCGGCGTATAGCGCCGCTCTGAAGGCCGGTGCCAATATCGTTCAGTCCTCACTGCTTGATTTCCTGAATCACTGATCCCGACAAGGGAGAGTATGTGTCGCTGACGATCGAGAGTTCGCGCTTCGGGCGCGTAGAGGTCGACCCTGGGTCGGTCATCGAGTTTCCCGACGGTCTGATCGGGCTGACCGGCTCGCGCTACGCGCTGCTCGCGCGCGACCCCGATACGCCTTTTCTGTGGCTGCAGTCGCTGGAGGACCCGGCGCTGGCGCTGCCCGTGACCAACCCCCACCAGTTCTTCTCACAGTTCCAGGTCGAGGTCACCGACGAGGACGCCGAGCGACTGGGACCCGAGCTCAGCGCCGAGGTGGACGTGTACGTCACAGTCCGCGCCGCCGAGGAACTCGAGGACTTCGTCGCCAACCTGAGAGCTCCGATCCTGGTTCGCTCCGGGCGCGGCTACCAGGTCATCAACCAGGCGCCCGGCTGCGAGCTGCGCGCACCGCTGTTCGCGGAGGTTGAGGTCGAGACCAACGGCTCCTCGTCCTCGGCATGCTGAGGATCACGCGGAAGACCGGCGAACGCATCATGCTGGGCGACGACGTGGTCGTCGAGGTTCTCGAAGTACGCGGCCAGACCGTGAGACTGGGGATCGATGCGCCTCAGTCGCTGGTGATCTACCGCGAGGAGATCTGGCTCGAGGTCAAGCGCGAGAACGAGGCCGCCGCTTTGGCGGCGAGCGCGCCGCTGCCAGCCGTGCGCTTCAAGGGCGCCGGCGAATAGCGCTCGGGCCCGCTCGACGGGTCGAATGCGGGTTACTACGGATCGGGGTTGCGGGCTCTAGCGGAGGTGCTCGACCCCATGTCTGTCGATGTCCTTGGGGATGTCGGACAGCGAGTCAACGAACGTTCCGGCCTCAATCCAGGTTCCCTCGAAACAAGAGACGGAGTAATCCGCATGGCACGTGGTAAGGACAGGACGGGTCGCCTGTCGGCACAGGAGACTTTGCGTCTTTGGAAGCAGTACAAGGAGACCGGTGATGCGCGGGTTCGCGACCGCCTGGTCCTGACGTTCGCTCCGATGGTGAAGTACATCGTCTACAAGAAGGTCCGCGAGATCCCGGCCCGCTGCGAGGTCGACGACTTCATCTCGTGCGGCCTGGAAGCTTTGATCCGCTCGATCGACCGCTACGACCCGGAAAAGGGCGCGACGCTCGAGCAGTTTGCCTGGACCCGGATTCACGGCGCCGTGCTCGATGAGCTGCGTCGCAACGACTGGGCGCCGCGTTCGCTGCGCCGCTGGGACCGCGACATCTCAAAGGCCCACGAGCAGTTCGTCGGCCTGTACGGCCGCAAGCCGTCAAACGCCGAGCTCAGCGAGTCGCTGGGAATCACCACCGACGAGCTGATCACCCGCCAGGACGAGATCGCCCGCTCCCACGTCGGCTCGCTGAACACCGTCGTGCTCGCCGAGGACGACACCACGATCGAGCGGATCGACACACTGCAGAGCGACGACCGCGAGGCCGATCCGGAGAGCTCGGCGATGCGCGAGGCAGCCAAGGACCGCTTCCGCGAGGCGTTCGACCGTCTGCCGCCGCGCGACCGCAAGGTGGCCGTGATGCTGTACGTCTACAACCTGACCCTGCGCGAGATCGGCGAGGTCCTCGGCGTCACCGAGAGCCGCGTCTGCCAGATCCACGGCCAGATCACCAAGAAGCTGCGCGCGGAGCTGGACGCCGACGAGCAGCTGTTCAGCGAAGTCGCGTAGCGCCGGCTCGGGCTCGACCGCCGTACGCGGTCATATAGCCTGAACCGGGTGAGCCGGCACATCCTGCTGCTGCGGGGCATCAACCTCGGACCCAACCGCCGGGTTGCGATGCCTCGCCTTCGCGAGGTGCTGGAGCAGGCCGGCTTCGAGGACGTGCACACATACGTGCAGAGCGGCAACATCGTGCTGTCGAGCGGCGACTCGCCCGAGGCGGTCGCCGCGAAGTGCGAGCGGGTGATCGCCAAGGAGTTCGGGTTCGAGGTGCCAGTCGTGATCCGAACCCGCGACGAGCTCGCAGCGGTTGTCAAGCGAAACCCGCTGGGCAAGGTCGCCACCGAACCGAAGCGCTACCAGGTCAGCTTCCTGGATCGCAAGCCCGACGCCAAGCTCGTCAAGGAGCTGAAGTCCCTGGCCGCCGACTCCGAGGAGTTCGCCGCCAATGGGCGCGAGCTATATGCGTGGCATCCCGACGGCGTCGCGCGCTCGAAGCTGTGGAACAAGCTCGCGGGCAAAGGGCTCGGCGTGACCGCCACAGCCCGCAACTGGACCACGGTCACCACGTTGTTGGAGATGGCCGAGGAGTAGTGCACCGCT
>DASYFZ010000375.1:0-4577 GCA_036000295.1 Solirubrobacteraceae bacterium | reverse complement strand
CCTTAGTATGCGCAACATTTGCGATGCGGCTCCGTTACGGAGTGTGTGGGGGTGAAGTTTGGGGCGGCACCATGACATCTCACGGCGGAGGGTCGTGGTGCCGTTCCGCATCTCACCGGGCGCGGGCTGCAGAAGAACCCCCGGCTGGTAAGCGTTTGGTCTGTCGGGCGCTGTGAGGCGGACAGGCCGAACGCGGGCTCGAGACTTGAGGAGCCTCGCGGCGCCCATTCGCTACGGAACCGCCGGCTTGACGGCGATGCGAACATACGTTCGTGCGCGAGTACGGCTTCACTGTCACCGAACACGATCCGAGACGCCCGTGGATCGTGCGCGGCAGCGAGCACCACACGGTCACGCTCGAGGATGGGGAGAACTTCTTCGCCTGGGCCAGCCAGCGGTGGCCGGGGCCCAGCTGGAGCGTCGAGCTGGACCCGTGGCAGCTTTCGCCGGGCGTTGCCGAGGTCCGATTCCTGATGCTTTTGCCTGCTGGCAGCTCGAGCCGCGCGCGCGGGCCGCTGGTTATCTTCCGGGGACGTGCAGCAGCTATTCGATACGCCGTGGGATGAGCTCAACGTCGCTGCCGTTGAGAGGTTCCTCGCCGCACTCGACGCTGGACTGAAGTTCGCGAACCGACGAGGGACGAGCTTGAGAGTGTCGCGCGAGAGCTTGAGCGCGGATTCGGGCGCACAAGCTGGGAGCCCAACTCCGCAAGCTAGGACGTGGTCGCGCGGCGAGATTGGGTTGATCGACCTGACGATCGCGGCCGATAGGCTTGTCAACCGGATGTCAACGAACGTAGCCGGACCAGCCAGCACGAGCGATCACCGACAAGCGGCCCGACGTCCCCAATCCCCAGCAAACATCGGACTTCCCGCCACAGGCCAAAACGCGCCAACACGGCGGGAAGAGAACCAGCTGTTCTGAGCCACTCCGACCGCGCCGCACGGCTGATGGAGCTCCTCGGGCTCAGCGAGGAGGAGCTGTGCACCGTGCTCGACGCCGACCCGTTGACGCTGTTGTCGGGTCAGTTGGACCATCGCCCGGAGCTGCCGATCCTGCTCGACCTGCTGGCCGAGCCCGCCGAGCAGGCCGGGCCGACCGTGCTTCGGCGCTGGGTGCGTGCGTCCGGCCCGTCCGGCGTGCCGATCGAGGCGCTGCTGCGCCGCGACTTCGGCGCCTTCGAGGATGCGCTGGCCGACCTCGCCGAGCGCGGATTCGTGCTCCGGGGTGGGGGCTGATGCCCGGCCCGCTGTCGCACAGGCTGCGCCCGCGCTACGCCGAATGCGACGTCCAGGGCGTCGTCTTCAACTCGCACTACCTCGTGTACTTCGACACCAGCATCACCGAGCTGTGGCGGGCCGGCGTCGGCGGCTACCAGGTCATGCTCGATCGGGGCCTGGACGTCGTCGTAGCCGAGGCGCGGCTGCGGTTCCTTGCCGCGGCGCGGTTCGACCAGGAGCTCACGCTCGAGATCGGCGTCACGAATCTGGGCAACACGAGCATCGCCTCCGAGCACCGGATCAGCTTCGAAGGCCAGACGCTCGTCGAGGGGACGTTGGTGCACGTCCTCGTCGACCGCGCGACGCTCGCCAAGGCGCCGATCCCCGACTGGCTGCGCGACGGCTTGAGCCCATGGCTCGTCCCGCCCAGCGGCGCCTGGGCCTAATCGTCCTCGATCGGCTTGGGGTGCTCGTCGCCGGGCCAGAACCCGGTCAGGTACTCGAACGCCCTGGCCCCGGCTCTGTCGACCACCGCAGCCACGCCGGCCAGCGTCGCGGCCTCGAGCGCCGCGGCGGCAATCACCTTCGGGACTCTTGCGTCGTGAGTCGTCGGCTTCGGCGGCTGCTCGTCGTCGATCTGGCCCCAGATCTGCTTGAAGACGCTGTGGCCGAGCCTGGCCGCAATCAGGCTCGCGATGATCGCAAAGGGCTTGTAGATGAGCTTCATGTCGCGGTCAGCCTACCTCCGCGCGAAGAAAACGGCGCGGTTCGTCTGCGGTTGTGGGTAAATATTGCGTGAAGGTTCCGTCGGTCCGCAAGGAGCGAGATGAGATTCGACGACGATGCAGATGCTCGGCACGATGCTTCAGAGCAGCTCCTGCGGCGTGCGTTGATCGACGATTCGTCGTCGGTGGCGGTCTCGCTTCGAGTTGGCGGCCTGCCGGTGAGCGAGGCCGTGACCGTGATCTTCCATGGCCGACGGGACCTGGGGACGCTGCAGACGTACATCACGCCCGGCAGCCGCGGCGCCGGTGCGACGGTCGCGGCCAACCAGCTGCTGCGCGTGCCGTGCGACCTCGACCTCGCCGACGCCGATGACCGCGACGAGGCCGCTCAGCTGTACCTCGAGCAGGCCACCACCCTGCGCGACGCCCTCGTCGGAGCCGACGTCGTGCTCGACGTGTGGCGCGAGCCGCTATGCGAGCTGATCGGCTCCGAAGTCCAGGTCGATTACTCAGTCGAGCTGCCTGTCCGGTTGCCCGCCGCGAGGCTGATGCCGACCGCGCTCGTCGCTCCAGAGTCCCAGCTGCTGGTGGCGCCCGTGTGCAGTGCCCGCACGCTGGCCGAGGGCCGGCCCCCGATGGGGATCGCCTGCGCCCAGCAGGACGTCACCCGCGTCTATCCCCTGGCGGACGATCCGCAGCGCTGCGTCGAGGACTTCCTGCACGTCGCCGCCGACCATGCGCGCGCCCTCGCCGAGCGCCTCGACCACCAGGAGGCTTCGGTCGAGCGCTTTCTCGAGCTCAGCGACCCGTAGCCCGCGCCGCCTCGCGCCCCCGAGCGGCTGCGCCTCTGCTTACCTTGCGCCGGATGCGCCGGCCCAAAGTCTTGCTGATCACCGGCGTGGTGTTCGTCGTCTTCCTCCTGATCAGCGCGCTCCTCGCGCGCATCTTCAGCGCCGACAGCGCGCAACGCGCCGCGATCACCGCGGTGCTGCAGGACCAGGCCCAGGGCGACACGAACGCCGTGATCTCGAGGATCCAGGGATGCGCCGCCAGCGCGGCGTGCCGCGAGCGCGCCGCCTACAACACCACTCATCTGAAGGCACCCGGACCGATCTCGGTGCTGACGCTCCAGACCGCCGCGGGTGGCATCACCTTCGGCAACAGCGAGGGCGTCGCCAGGGTCGCGTGGCGGATCGGCTCAGGTCTGCCGATCGTCCAGTGCTTCCGCGTCCGGCGGGCCGGCAACCCGATCACGGGCTTGCATGTCGAGCTGATCGCCGTGAGCAAGCGGATCCCCAGCGAGAGCGACTGCCCGCAGAAGTTCTAGTGGACCCCGCCCGCTAGGTTCGAACCGGCGTCCGCGTCGGCTCGCGCGACGGCCTGCGCTCGGGCCGCGGATGCTGATCGGCGAGCCGTCCGTGATCGCGCAGGCGCAGCGACGCCTGAACAGCGTCCGGCAGCGGGATGCCGCCTCGCGGCGGAGTGGGCGGCTTCGGGGGCGCTTTCGGACCCCAGCCGCCGCCGTCGTCAGAGCCTGAATCGTTGCGTGGCGGGGCGCCCGGGCCCTCTCGGAGCGCGGGAATGATCAACACCGCGACGCACACCAATCCCAGAAGGTGCATTCCGGCGATCATCAGCATTAGCTGAGCCTCGCCTGACATTGCGTTAAGGGTACCGCGCCGCTCCAAGAGCGTGTAAGGGATTTGCCCGCTACCATCGCAGACCGTCATGGCCACCTCAGAGACAACAGGCCTCGCTGTCGAGCAACGCGAGCCGGGTGGATCCCGCGCCGCGCGCCGCCTGCGCCGGGAGGGCAAAGTCCTCGGCGTCGTATACGGCGGTGGCGAGGACCCGGTCTCCTTCATGGTCGACGCCCGAGTCCTGCGCCAGGCGCTGGCTCACCGCGGCGCCGTGCTCGACCTCCGCATCGGCAGCACCGGCGGCACTCCGGTCGTCGTCAAGGAGCAGGTCCACCACCCGGTGACGGGGGAGACCGTGCACCTCGACCTGCTGCGAGTTCGACTCGACGAGCCGATTCAGGCCACGGTCGTGCTCGAGCTCGACGGAGCCGACGACGCCCCGGGCGTCAAGGAGGGCGGCGTACTCGAGCAGGTCACGCGCGAGCTGACCGTCGAGGCGCTCCCGACCGAGATTCCAGACTCCCTGCAGCACGACGTGTCCGCGCTGGTCATCGGCGACACCGTGACGCTGGACGCGCTCACCACGCCGAGCAACGTGAAGCTCGTCGACGATCCCGAGACCGTGATCGCCACCCTGTCGCCGCCCAAGCTGCAGCTTGAGGAAGAGCCTGAGCTCGAGGAAGAGACAGAGCTCGTCGGCGAAGGCGCGGAAGCCGCTGAGGGCGAGGAAGCCGCCGAGGGCGCAGAAGGTGCCGCCGAGGGTGGCAACGCCGACGGCGACGAGTAGCAGGCGACCGTGCAACTCCCGGGTCGCCGGGGCTCGTCAAGCGTCGACTGGCTGATCGTCGGACTGGGCAACCCCGGCAGCGAGTACGCCGGCACGCGCCACAACATCGGATTCGAGGTCGCGAACCTGCTCGCGCAGCGCTGGCAGCTGCCGAAAGCCAAGTCGAAGTACCGCGGCCTTCTGACCGAGGGACGGACCGGTCCGG
>DASYFZ010000719.1:0-3993 GCA_036000295.1 Solirubrobacteraceae bacterium | reverse complement strand
CAGATGCGAGCACGCGTAGACGTGCGGTCGGGGATTGGCCGGCAGCCGCGCGGCGGTTGCGAACACGATCGGCGTCAGCAGCACGATCGTTGCGTCGAGGCTGAGAACGGCGGTGGTGGCAGCCGCGGCGATGAACACCATTGCCAGTAGTCGCTTTGGCCGCTGCCGTGCGCCGCGCGCCATCCAGGCACCCAGCGCGTCGAACATCCCCGCGCGCCGGCATCCGTCGGCGAGCACGAGCAGCGCGGCGAGGAACCCGACGGTGGGTCCGAGCTCGCGCAGCGCAGACCGTGCTCCGCTGAAACTGATCGCGCCGACCGCGAGGACGAGCGCCGCTGCCAGCACCGCGACCACCCAATCGGGCGCCCAGCGGGCGCGCGCCACCGCTGCGATCAGGATCGCAGCCAGCGCGACCAGCGATACCGCCTCGTTCATGGCCGTTCCGGATAGCCGCGCACGCTCAGCATGATGCATGCGAAATCTCAGTAGTGCTCCGGATGCTGCACCTGGCGCGGCCACGTAGGCTTGCCCGACTACGCACAACGACACCAGGAGTGGGGAAATGGGGCAGAACGGGAAGGTCGTCGTCAACCTCGCGACGGGCCTCGAGGATCCGGAGCGGGTGACGATCGGATTCCTCGTCGGCGGCGCCGCCGCCAAGCAGGGCAAGGACGTCTTGATGTTCCTGACCAAGGACGCGGTTCGCCTGGCGCTCGGCGGTACGGCCGAGGGCGTCGCCTGCGATGGTTGCCCGCCGCTCGAGCGGCTGTTTGCCGACTACGCGAGCGACGGCGGCAAGCTGCTGGTGTGCCCGATCTGCTTTGACGCCCGCAAGCTCGATTCCGAGCAGCTGGTCGACAACGCGCGGATCGGGGGCGCAACGCCGCTTTGGGAGTGGATCGGCGACGGAGCCACCGTCTTCAGCTACTGAGATGCAGAGCGCCGCGACCGCCGGCGCGCTGATCGGACGCGAGACCGAACGCGCGCGACTGCACGCGGCCGCGACGGAGGCCGGTCACGGCCGCGGAGCGCTGCTGCTGCTCGCCGGTGAAGCCGGCATCGGCAAGACCGTGCTCGCGCGAACCGCCCTGCGCGCGTCGGGGCTGCGCGTGCTCGAAGGGGCTGCGCTCCAGGACGGCGCTCCGGCCTACTGGCCGCTTACGAACGCGCTGGGAGCGCAGATAGCGCCCGGCCCCGATCGCGCGGCGCTACTAGAGGCCGTTGCCGGGGCGCTGACCGACGCCGCCGCGGACGGACCGGTGGGCGTGTTCCTCGACGACCTTCAGTGGGCCGACGACGCGACCCTGGACGTGCTGGTTGCGATGGCCGCGATCGTCGAAACCGAGCAGGTGCTGGTCGTTGGCGCGTACCGCAGCGACGAGATGCCGAGAGGGCACCCGCTGCGCCGGCTGCGCAGCGAGCTGCGGCGTCACGGCCGGCTGCATGAGGTCGCGGTAGAGCCATTCGCCGAGCGCGAGACCGCCGCGCTGCTCGCCAAACCGCTTGGCGCTGATGCGTCGCCGTCGCTCGTCACGAGCGTGCTCGCGCGCACCGGGGGCGTTCCATTCTTCATCGAGGAGCTGGCGGCGGTGCTTGCCGCCGGCGGCCGCACTCGGATTGGGGACTCCGGCCTCGAGCTCGCCGACCCGGACGGGCTGCCGCTTCCCGACAGCGTCCGTGATGCTGTGCTGGTGCGCGCCGCGCCCCTCGGCCCGGACGCACGGAGCGCGCTGACGGTCGCGGCTGCCGTCGGCCAGAGCTTCGATCTCGAGCTTGCCGCCGCGCTGGCGTCGCTGGACGAGTGGCCGGTCCAGTCGCTGGACGACGCCTTCGTGGTCGAGGTCGAGCCGGGGCGCCTGCGGTTCCGCCACGACCTCGTCCGTGAGGCGTTCTACGGCGAGATCGCGTGGTCCAAGCGGCCCGCGCTGCACCGCGCGATCGCGCAGCGGCTCGAGGCCAGTCGGGCGTCCGCTTCTGCTGTCGCCGAGCACTGGGCGCGGGGCCGCGAGCCCGACCGCGCGCGCCGGGCGTTTCTTGCCGCCGCGAGCGAATTCGGCGCGGTGCACGCATACCGTGACGGTGCACGCGCTCTCCGTCGGGCGCTGGCGCTGTGGCCCGAAGACGCCGACGACGCCGGGCGTCTGGACGCACTTGACGAGCTGGGACGCTGCGCCGAGCACGACGGCGACCTGAGCGGCGCCGTGCAGGCGTGGCGCGAAGCCGGCGAAGGCCGCCGCACGCACGACGAACCGATGCGGCTCGGCGAGACGCTGCGCAGCCTCGCCGGCGCGCTCGAGCTGCAGGGGCACTGGGAGGACGCGCTCGCCGCGCGAGAGCAGGCGGCCGAGGCGTTTGCGTCGGCAGCCCGACCGGCGGACGCGGCCGCCGAGCGCCTGCTGGTCGCGACCCACCTGCGTTCCGCCGCGAGCTTTCATGCCGCGCTGGCCGTGCTGGAGACCGCGAAGTCCGAGGCCGAGCAGTCGGGCCGCCGCGACCTGCAGGCGCGCACGCTGGGCCTGGAGGGCAACGTGCGAGCGCGGATGGGCGAGGAGCGCCGGTCGCTCGAGCTCGTGCGCGCCGGGCTCGCGCTCGCCCTGGAGCACAACCAGCCCGGCGCGGCGGCCGAGATCTATCAGCGGCTGGCCGACTCGCTGGAGCACGTCGGCGATTACGCCGCGGCCCGGCGGACCTACGACGAAGCGTTCGGCTACTGCACCACAAACGCGTTGGACCCCACCGCGCAGGTCTGCCTTGCATGCCTCAGCGTGGTGTTGCGGCAGACCGGCGAGTGGGACCAGTCGGCGTCGCTGTGCCGGGAGGTCCTGGCCTCGCCGGCGTCGACGCTTCACGCACGTGGAGCAGCCTCGGGAACGCTTGGCCTGATCCTCGCGATCCGCGGCCAGCACCGCGCGGCGCGGCCGCTGCTGCTCGAGTCAGCGACCGTTGCCCGCAACATCGAGCTGGCGGCGATGGAGCTGCTGGCCGCGTGGGGCCTGGCGGTGTTCGAGCTGGCCCGCAACCAGGCGGCCGGCGTAGCGCGGTGCCGGACGATCCTCGAGCGCTGGTCGCAGACCGAGGAGCGCCACTACGTGATCTCGCCGCTGCGGTGGGCAACGACCGTGTTCGCCGAGTCGCGCGAATACACCGACGTGAAAGCGTGCACCGCCGCGCTTACGCAGGTCGCGGCGCAGACCGGCCAGGTCGAGGCGATGTCGGCGCTGGCCCACGCGCTCGGGGAGAACGCGCTGATCGCGGGAGACCCGGAGGAGGCGGCATCGCAGTTCGAGCGGGCGGCGTCGCTGCTGGCCGATCTCGGAGCGCCGCTCGAGCGTGCGCAGTCGCACCGGCGCGCCGCCACGGCATTGGTCGCAGCGGGCCGCCGCGAAGAGGCGGTCCAGCAGCTCGTCACCGCCCACCGGGCGGCGCGCCGCCTGCGAGCGCGCCCGCTCACAGCGCAGCTCACCGATGAGCTCGCCGCGCTCGGCGAGCGGGTCGACCGCCGTCTCGGCCGTCGCGCGGCGCACCAGTCAGAGCACGCCGGGCTGACCAGGCGCGAGCTCGAGGTCGTCCGGCTGGTCGCGCTCGGCCAGACCGACAAGGAGATCGCGCGCGAGCTGTTCCTCAGCCCCCGCACCGTCGAGACCCACGTCCTCAACATCCGCGCCAAGCTCGATTGCAGGTCGCGCGCCGACGCGGCCAGGCGCGCCAACGAGCTCGGGCTGACCAGCGCGCCGGTCGGCTCGTGAGTGCTCTGTAGGCTCGCGGTCACTGACTGCAAGACAACGAGGAGGGTGGTGCTCGTGGCGAACGGCAACGACCTTCGGGCGAAGTGGAACCAGGGACAGGCGACGTTCGGGCTGTGGGCCGGGATCGACAGCTCGCTGACTGCCGAGGTCGCGGCGGCCGCGGGCTTCGACTACGTGTGCGTCGACCTGCAGCACGGGATGAGCGACGAGCGCACGATGGTCGCGATGTTCCAGGCGATCGCCGGCG
>DASYFZ010000689.1:0-2905 GCA_036000295.1 Solirubrobacteraceae bacterium | reverse complement strand
GGCGTGCCGGCCAACCCGTGGTGTAAAGCACAGCAGGGCCAGCAGGGACAGGGCCAGGGCTACTGAGCTTCGGCTGATCGCAGGGTGGGACCCCGGCAGGGCAGCCGGGGTCCTAACCTTGCGAGCGTGGGCTCCCTCGTCGTCAAGCTGGGTTCGAGCATCGTCGCCGACGGCCGCGGCGAGGTGCGCGCGGACGTGCTCGGCGGGATCTGCGACCAGCTCGCCGAGCTTCACCACGCCGGCCGCGAGCTGATCGTCGTCACCAGCGGCGCGATCGCCCGTGGGATGGGGGTGATGGCGCTTCCGGTGCGGCCGCGGGCCGTGGAAGAGCTCCAGGCCGCCAGCGCCGTGGGCCAGGGCAAGCTGTACCAGGTCTACGACGAGCTGCTGCGCGCCCGCGGCGTGCCGACCGCCCAGGTGCTCCTGACGTTCTTCGACATCAGCGCCCGGACGCACTACCTGAACGCGCGCCAGACGCTGCGCAAGCTGCTCGAGTGGCGCGTAGTCCCCGTGATCAACGAGAACGACACGACCACGACCGACGAGATCTCGTTCGGCAACAACGACTTCCTGGCAGCGCAGGTGGCGATCCTGCTCGGTGCCGAGCTGCTGGTGATGCTCACCGACGCGGAGGGCGTGTTCACCGCCGACCCCCGCTCCAACGCTTCGGCTGAGCTGATCTCATCGGTCGCCGAGTTCGCCGACCTCGACGGTCTCGACATCGGGCATGCGACAGGGCCGCTCGGCTCTGGCGGGATGCGTTCGAAGGTGGTGGCGGCCGAGATGGCCACCGCCGCCGGAATCCCCACGGTGATCGGCAGCGGGCTGGAGGCCGGCACGCTGGTCGCGGCGGCCGCGGGCGAGCCGGTCGGCACCGCGTTCGCTGCGCAGTCGGGCCGCTACTCGAGCTTCAAGCTGTGGCTGAAGTACGCCAAGCCCGTCCGCGGGCGCGTGGTGGTGGACGCCGGCGCGGCGCGCGCCCTGCGCGAGGGCGGCACGAGCCTGCTCCCCGTCGGCATTGTCGACGTCGCGGGAGACTTCGACGCCGGCGACGCGGTCGAGATCGCGCATGACGGCGTCGTCGTCGGCAAGGGGATCTGCAACTACGCCGCCCAGGAACTGCGGACCGTGCAGGGGCTGAAATCCAGCGGCGTTCGCGAGCTGATGCCCCGGGCCAGCGACGAGGCCGTCCACCGGGACTATTTCGTGCTGTCGTAACCTGTAGGCACGATGTCTACGACTGCGATCTCAGTTGCCGAGACGTGCGCGGCCGCCCAGCGGGCGTCGCGCGCGCTCGCGACGATCAGCTCGGGTGTCAAGGACGCGGCGCTCGAGGCGATCGCGGTGGCGCTGGTGGAGCGCGCCGACGAGATCCTCGAAGCCAACGCCCGCGACCTCGAAGCCGGGCAGGACAGCGGTCTTTCCGATGCGCTGCTGGATCGCCTCGCCCTGAGCGCCGATCGGATCGCGGACATGGCCGCCGGGGTGCGCAAGATCGCGTCCCTACCCGATCCAGTCGGCGAGGTGATCGACGGGTCAAGGCTCCCCAACGGCCTGGACGTGCGCAAGGTCCGGGTGCCGCTCGGAGTCGTGGCGGTCGTCTACGAGGCGCGCCCGAACGTGACGATCGACGCCGCCGCCCTGTGCCTGAAGTCAGGCAACGCGATCGTGCTGCGCGGGTCGAGCTCGGCGGCCCACTCCAACGCTGTGCTGGCGGCGATCGCCGCGCAGGCGGCCGGTGAGGCCGGCCTGCCGGAGGGCTCTCTGTCACTCGTCGCAGGCGGTGGGCGCGAGGAGCTCGCCGAGCTGGCCACCCAGACCGGCGTCGTCGACCTGATCATTCCCCGTGGCGGTGAGGGGCTCAAGGCGGCCCTGAAGGGCGTCGCCACAGTTCCCGTGATCTATGCCGCCTCGGGCAACTGCCACGTGTACGTCGACTCGAGCGCCGACCTCGACGCCGCGCGCGCGATCATCCTCAACGCGAAGCTTCAGCGGCCGGGCACCTGCAACGCGGCCGAGACCCTGCTGGTGCACACAGACGTCGCCGAGGCGTTCCTTCCGCAGGCGCTCCGGGCGCTTGCCGACGCCGAGGTGGCGCTGCACGGCGACGACCGTGCGCGGGCGGCGGCTCCGGACGTCACGGTGCACGAGGCGGTCGCCGAAGACTGGGACACCGAGTACCTCGCGCTCGAACTCGCTGTCGGCGTCGTCGACTCGACCGCGGAGGCGATCGCCCACATCAACGCGCACGGCAGCGGCCACTCCGAGGCGATCGTGACCCGCGACACCGAGTCCGCGCGCGCCTTCCAGCTCGGCGTCGACGCCGCCTGCGTGTACGTCAACGCCTCCACCCGGTTCACCGACGGCGGCGAGTTCGGGATGGGCGCCGAGATCGGAAACTCCACCCAGAAGCTTCACGCGCGCGGCCCGATCGGCCTGCGCGAGCTGTGCACGTTCAAGTACCTGGTCGAGGGCTCGGGCCACGTCCGCCCGTGACCCCGGCGTGACCTGACAGCCCGGTGCGCATCGGCATTCTCGGCGGGACGTTCAATCCGCCACATCTCGGACACCTCGTCTGCGCGCAGGAGGCGTACCTTCAGCTGCATCTCGATCGAGTGATGGTGATTCCCGCATGGATACCCCCGCACAAGCCGGTTGAGGACGAGCCCGGAGCCTCTCACCGGCTCGAGCTGTGCCGGCTTGCCTTCCAGCGCGACGAGAGCCGCTTTGCCGTGTCCGACCTCGAGATCCGGCGTCAGGGGACGTCCTACACGGTCGATACGCTCCAAGAGCTGCTCTCCTCAGAACCAGACAGTGAGCTGTATCTGATCGTCGGCGCGGACATCGCCGCGGGGCTGCCGAACTGGCGTGATCCCGAGAGGGTTCTGTCGCTGGCGACGCTGGC
>DASYFZ010000622.1:0-2105 GCA_036000295.1 Solirubrobacteraceae bacterium | reverse complement strand
CGGTGGTGGACTCCAAAGCGGGCAAAACCTATGCGGAGGGGCGGACAGTCGCAAGCCGCATGGCATCAGAAAGTACATCGGTATTTATACGGAATGTCCAACACGACCGGCTGTACGGTGCATCCTTGATGGCTCAAGGCGAGATTTCGGTCGCCGTTCTTGGCGCTGGCGGCACGATTGCGCCCGCGATCGTCGCCGACCTGGCGCAGTCCGAGGAGGTCAAGGGCATGACCCTGCTCGACCTCGACTCGGCCCGCGCGCAGGCCGTCGCCGACGCTCACGGCGGTGGCAAGGCGTCGGCCGCCGAGATTGACGCGCGCTCGGTAGACGACCTCGCCGCCGCGATCGGCGACGTCGGCGTGCTCGTCAACACCGCGTCCTACCGCATCAACCTCGAGGCGATGCGGGCCTGCCTGCAGGCGGGCTGCAACTACCTCGACCTGGGCGGGCTGTACTGGATGACCGGCCGCCAGCGCGAGCTCGGCGCCGACTTCGAGCGTGCGGGCCTGCTGGCCGTGCTCGGGATTGGCTCGAGCCCCGGCAAGACGAACCTGATGGCCGCTCGCGGCGTTCGTGAATTAGGACCCGCGCAGTTCGAAACGATCGACGTGATGGCGGCCGGCCGGGACCCCGGTGCGCCCGATGACGGGCGGATGCGGCCGCCGTACTCGATCCAGACGCTGCTCGACGAGCTGACGCTCGCGCCGGTCGTGCTGCGAGACGGGCACCCGGTCGAGATCGATCCGCTGAGCCCGGGCGGAAGCGTGAGCTACGGCGACCCGATCGGGACCGCCGAGACGATCTTCACGCTGCACTCCGAGCTCGCCACGTTCGGCGAGAGCTTCGGCTGCCGCGAGTCGAGCTTCCGGCTGTCGCTCGCCGGTCCGCTACTCGAACGCCTCAAGCAGCTCGTCGGCGCCTCCGCGGACGAGATCGCGGCGGCCGCGCGCGAGGCCGCCTCGCCGTCAAACGAGACGGTCTCTGTGCACCTGGTGGCGCTGCGCACCGCCGACGGCCGGTCGCTGACCGTGCGCGCGATCAGCCGCCCACACTTCGGGCTCGGCGGTTCGGTTGTCTCAACCGCCGCGCCCGCCGCCGCGACGGTGCGGCTGTTCGCCCGCGGATCGTTGACGGCAACCGGGGCGCTGCCGCCGGAGCGGTGCATCGAGCCTGACGAGATGTTCGCCGAGCTCGAGACCCGGAGCTGCAGCTTCAGCCTCGAGTAGTCGCTAGCGCGCGGCGTCGCTCGAGCTGTCGACCGGGTCGGCCGCGCCGAGCATCGCAGCGGCCTCGGCGACGTAGCCGAATACCTGCGAGGTGCCGAGCGCGTTCCAGGGGTCGACGAGCAGGCAGTCCTCTGAGGTCCCCGACACGATCTCCCGGATCGCCTCAGGCGTCTCGAAATCCGAGTGGTTGGTGGCGATGATCACCACGTCGGCGTCATGGACGGCGTCGGCCAGCGGCTGGGTCGGAGTCGCAGCACGCGGATCACAGACCGCGACGTCGGCCAGTTCGCGCTCGAGCATGCGGATCAGCTTGAACGACAGCGAGTCGCGCTCGTCGTCGGTGTTGCGCTTGAACGTGAGGCCCAGCACCGCGACCTTGCGCGACGACAGGCTGCCGAGCCGGCGCTGGATCCCCTCAACCAGGAACAGCGGCACCGCCTCGTGCACGCGCGAGACCGCCAGCAGCATTCCCGGCGAGTTCGAGCGCTCTTCGGAGAACACGAAGTCCTTGCGCAGGCAGGTCCCGGCGGTCAGCCCGGGCATCGCAATGCCGCCGCGCGGATAGTCGTGGTTGATCAGGTCGATGACCTCGAACACGTTGGCGTCGTAGCGCTCGCAGTCCATCATCAGCAGGTTGGGGAGCGCGAACGTCGCGTAGCGCAGGATGTTGGTCCAGATCTTCGCGAGCTCGGCCTGCACCGGAGTGGTCCTGACGATCGGCGCGCCGAACACTGAGAACGTGCTCGCGGCTCGCTCGGTCGAGGCCTCGCCGACGCCGCCGATGATGCACGGCAGCGTCGTGATCTCCTCCATGAACCTCCCGGCGGCGATCCGCTCCGGCGCGTGGGCGACGTATATGTCCTCGCCGACCTTCAGCCC
>DASYFZ010000614.1:0-6244 GCA_036000295.1 Solirubrobacteraceae bacterium | reverse complement strand
GTAGCCACTTCCCACGACGGACCGGTTCGGCACCCCGCGGCCTCGGTCGTGTCCTCTCTGGTCGATTTGCCGCGCCTCCCGCGCTCAGACCATAGTATTTGAAACGTTCGGGTTCGAACGTCTCGAAATGCCGCCGGCGCTTGTACAGGCTGGCTCTGGCGGGACAGCTGCCCCTGCGGCCTATGGATACTCGATCGTGCGCAGGACGCGGGCGGGCGCGCCCGCGGCGATCGAGAACGGCGGGATATCCGCGGTGACAACCGAGTTGGCGCCGATCACCGACCGCTCGCCGACCGTGACGCCGCTGGTGATCACGGCGTAGGCGCCGCACCAGACGTTGTCGCCGATGCGGGTCGGCCCTTTGGTCGTGAAACCCTGCCAGGGGACCGGCTTGTCGGGATCGTCGAACCGGTGCGAGCCGTCGCTGATGAAGCAGCCGTTGGCGAACATGCAGTGCTCTCCGATCTCGACGAGCTCGAGCGCCGCAACCATCACTCCGATGTTCAGGAAGGTCCCACCGCCGATCCGGATTCGTGCCGCCCCCGGCGCGGTCAGCCATACGTCGGGCTCGAGCACGGTGTGCGGCCCGACCTCGAGGCGGCCGTCGAGCAGCGCCTCGAGCACGTTGCCGTGCACGGGCCAGCGCACGAACGCCTCCCGGCGCGCGAACTCCCAGTGAATCCGGGCGCGGTTCCACGGCAGCGAGTTGCGCTCATACCAGCGCCACTTCTGCGCCCATAGCTTCAGGCGAGCGAGATCGATGTCGGTGTCCACCCCGCTCGGTTCCCGTCCACCGTCAGCGGGCGCCGGCCGCGGCGCGCCGGCGCGGAGCCGCTCGGCGCGGCGCCGGCTTGGGAGCCTTCGCGTCCGCTGCCGGGAGCACCCCGGCCAGGAATCCGCCGGTGTGGGAGCCACGAGCCTTGGCGACCTGCTCGGGCGTGCCGGTCGCGATCACGCGGCCACCCTCTTCGCCGCCTTCCGGCCCGAGGTCGATCAACCGGTCGGCGACCTTGATCACGTCGAGGTTGTGCTCGATCACGACGACCGAGTTGCCGGCATCAACCAACCGCTGGAGTACTTCGAGCAGCCGCTGGATATCGGCGAAGTGAAGCCCAGTCGTGGGCTCATCAAGGATGTAGAGCGTGCGGCCGGTGGCGACCTTCGAGAGCTCGGCGGCCAGCTTCACGCGCTGGGCCTCGCCGCCTGACAGCGTCGTCGCCGGCTGGCCCAGCCGCATGTACCCGAGCCCGACGTCGCTGAGCGCCTCCACGCGACGGCGGATCTTCGGGATGTGCTGGAAGAACTCGAGCGCTTCCTCGATCGGCATCTCGAGCACATCGGCAATCGTCTTGCCCTTGAAGCGCACCTCGAGCGTCTCGCGGTTATAGCGCTTGCCGTTGCACTGTTCGCACGGCACGTACACGTCGGGCAGGAAGTGCATCTCGATCTTGATCTGGCCGTCCCCGCGACACACCTCGCAGCGGCCGCCCTTGACGTTGAACGAGAACCGTCCCGGCTTGTAGCCCCGCGCGCGCGCCTCCTGGGTCTTCGAGAACAGCTCGCGGATCTGATCGAACAGCCCGATGTACGTCGCCGGGTTCGAACGCGGCGTGCGGCCGATCGGCGACTGGTCGACGGAGATGATCTTGTCGAGCTGGTCCAGACCCTCGATCCTGCGGTGTACGCCCGCCCGCTGGCGGGTGCGGTGCAGGCGGTTGGCGACTGCCTTGAGCAAGACCTCGTTGACGAGCGTCGACTTGCCCGAGCCCGACACCCCGGTCACGCACGTCAGCACCCCGAGCGGCACCTTGACGTCGATGTTCTTCAGGTTGTGCTGCGAGGCGCCCTCGATCGTGATGTAGCCGCTCGGCTTGCGGCGCTTGCGCGGCGTCTCGATCACGCGCGTGCCCGCGAGGAACTGCCCCGTCAGCGACTCCGGCACCTTCTCGACCTCGGCCGCGGTTCCCTGCGCGACCACATAGCCGCCGTGCTCACCGGCCGCCGGACCCATGTCGACGAGATGGTCGGCCGCGCGCATCGTGCCCTCGTCGTGCTCCACAACGAGCACGGTGTTGCCGAGGTCGCGAAGCCGCTCGAGCGTCGCGATCAGCTTCTCGTTGTCGCGCTGGTGCAGCCCGATCGACGGCTCGTCGAGGATATACAGCACGCCGACCAGCGACGAGCCGATCTGCGTTGCCAGGCGGATCCGCTGGGCCTCCCCGCCCGACAGCGTCGCCGCGGCGCGCTCCATTGACAGGTACCCGACGCCGACGTTCTCGAGGAACTGCAGCCGCTCCTCGATTTCGCGCAGGACCAGCCGCGCGATCCGCCGGTCGTGGTCGGACAGCTCGAGGTCGCGCACCCATGTGAGCGCCCGCCGCGCCGACAGCGCTGTGAAGTGGTGGATCGCGGTGTCTCCGATCAGCACCGCGCGCGACTCGGGCCGCAACCTCGCGCCCTTGCACTCCGGGCATGGCCGCAGCGTCATGTACTCCTCGATCTTCTCGCGCGCCCAGTCGGAGTCTGTCTCGCGGTAGCGCCGCTCCAGGTTCGGGACGATCCCCTCGAACGTCGTCGAGTACGAGCGCCGGCGGCCGAATCGGTTGCGGTAGGAGACCTGCAGGCGCTGCCCGTTGGTCCCGTACAGGAAGAACTCCTGGCACTCGGCCGGCAGCTCTTGCCACGGCACCTCGAGATCGATGTCGTAGCGCTCGGCGATCGCCTGCGTCAGCTGGTCGTAGTAGTCCGACGCGCTCGCCGTCCACGGCGCGAGTGCACCCTCGGCGACCGACAGCGACGGGTCCGGGACGACGAGCTCGGGGTCGATCTCCATCTGCGACCCGAGGCCGGTGCATCGCGGGCACGCCCCGTGCGGTGAGTTGAAGCTGAAGATCCGCGGCTCGAGCTCGACCAGGCTCGGCCCGTGCACGGGACACGCGAACTTCTCCGAGTAGGTCTGGATCGTGTTGGAGTCCACGAGCTCGATCTCGACCAGGCCATCGGCGAGCGCCACCGCGGTCTCGATCGAGTCCGCCAGCCGCTTGCGCAGCTCGCCCTTCATCACCAGCCGGTCGACGACCACGGCGATGTCGTGCTTGTACTTCTTGTCGAGCGTGATCTCCTCGTCGAGCCTGCGCAGCTCGCCGTCGATCTTGACGCGCCCGAATCCCTCCGCTCGCAGCTCGTCGAGCTGCTTGCCGTACTCGCCCTTACGGCCGCGAACGATCGGCGCAAGCACCATGAACCGGGTTCCCTCCTCGAGCTCCATCACCTGGTCGATGATCTGCTCGGCGGACTGGCCGCTGATCGGCCGCCCGCAGACGTGACAGTGGGGATGGCCGATCCGCGCCCACAACAGCCGCAGGTAGTCGTAGATCTCGGTGACCGTCCCGACCGTCGAGCGCGGGTTGCGCGAGGTCGTCTTCTGGTCGATCGAGATCGCCGGCGACAGTCCCTCGATCGAGTCCACGTCCGGTTTGTCCATCTGCCCCAGGAACTGGCGGGCGTACGCCGACAGCGATTCGACGTACCGGCGCTGCCCCTCGGCGTAGATCGTGTCGAACGCCAGTGACGACTTTCCCGACCCCGACAGCCCGGTGATGACCGTCAGCGAGCCCCTCGGGATCGAGACGGTGATGTCCTTGAGGTTGTGCTCCCGGGCCCCCGAGACGACTAACTGGTCCATCAGTGCTTCTCCCGGTGAGGACGGTCGCACCGAGAGGGCTCTCGGACGGATGGACGGCAAGGACGCAGGAACGAAGGTGTAGCGGAGCTACACCGAGTCGGCACCGCGCGCGAAGCGCGTGGTGGGACGCAGCAGGACGCCGTCAGAGAGCACTCGGATGCGATCGTACTTGCCGGGGGGAGCATTAAATCCAGTCTAGTTGACCGAACAGACGTTCCCATCGGTCAAACCCCGCTCGGTCCGGGAAATGACCGCTGCGGCGGGCGATCTTCAGCCGTTGACGCTCTCGTACACCTCATCGAGCAGCGCCGAGCGGTCCGACAGCTTGAAGTTCTCCGCCAGGTATCTGTCGGTCTCCTCGCGCGAGGTCCCGTCGAGGGCCATGTTGAGCGCGATCAGACGCGCGCCCTCGACATCCTCGCCGGCACCCCCGGCGGGGCTGCGGTGCACAGGAGCGCCGGTGGTCGGCGGCGTCGGGGCGCTTGGCTCAGCGACGCTCGGCCCGGAGCCGGTGTCGGCCGGCGCTGCGACGTCGGCAGCGGCGGTCGCCGCCGCCAGCTCGTCGGCGTCGACGCCGTACAGCTCGGCCGCGTCGTGCACCTCGGGGTCGATTCCCTCGTCCGCAGCGGCGGCCTGCACGGCGGCCGGCGCCGCCGGCTCAGCCTCGAAGTGCGCCGGCGCGACCGCCTCGCGGACCTCTCCAAGATTTCCGTCGAGCATCCGCAGGTCGGCGTCGATCCGGCCGGCGCCTGCCTTGAGCGACTCGAATACGGAGCCCAGCTCGTTCTCCATCGCGTCGATCCGCGCGAGCAGCTCGTTCGTCGCTGCTTTGACCTTGTCGATGTACTCGCGCGCCTCGGTCGTCGCGCGGTCACGGGTCGACTTCGCCTCGCCGTTTGCGTCAGCCCGGATCTCGCGCGCGTCGTCTTCGGCCTGCCGGTGGATCTCCGCCGCGCTGTTCTCGGCCGCGTCAATGATCGCCCGCACCTGCTCGCTCGCGCCGCTGGCCAGCGACTCGCTGCGCTTGCGCGCGGACCGCTTGAGCTCTTCGACCTCCTCGGAGATCGCCGTCAAGTGCGCGTCGACGGCAGCCGGCTCGTAGCCGCGGCGCCCGACGGGGAAGTCCTTCTTCTCGATGCTCTGCCGATCAAGCGCCACTGGTGTACCTCCGGTTCGAGTCAGGCGGGGCGGAGGCTAGCCGATCGGAGCCCGACCTTCGGCGACTGCCTGGTCGAGCTGCCGCTTCAGATCGCGGATCTCGTCGCGCAGCTTGGCGGCGTACTCGAACCGCAGCTCCTCGGCCGCGACGAGCATCTCCTCCTCGAGCTCGACGATCGTCTTCTCGAGCTCGGCGGGCTCCATCCCGTCGACCTGCCGCCGGCGGCGTCGCGAGCGCGGCACCTTGGACTCGGACTGGAGGAACTCCGCAATGTCGGAGATCCCCTTGACGATTGTCTCCGGCGTGATCCCGTGCTCCTCGTTGTATGCGCGCTGGATCGCGCGGCGCCGGTCGGTCTCTCCCAGCGCGGCCTTCATCGCCGCGGTCTCCTTGTCGGCGTACATCACCACCTTGCCCTCGACGTTCCGGGCGGCGCGCCCGATCGTCTGGATCAGCGAGGTCTCGCCGCGCAGGAACCCCTCCTTGTCGGCGTCGAGGATCGCCACCAGCGACACCTCCGGAAGGTCCAGACCCTCGCGCAGCAGGTTGACCCCGACGAGGATGTCGAACTCTCCGAGCCGCAGCTCGCGGATGATCTGGATCCGCTCGAGCGTGTCGATCTCGGAGTGCAGGTAGCGCACCCGGAAGCCCATCTCGAGCAGGTAGTCGGTGAGGTCCTCGGACATCTTCTTGGTCAGCGTCGTCACCAGCGTGCGCTCGTCGCGGTCCACGCGCTGGCGGATCTCGTTCATCAGGTCGTCAATCTGGTTGCGCGTCTCGCGCACCTCGACGTCGGGGTCGACGATCCCCGTCGGGCGAACGATCTGCTCGACGATCCGCTGCGAATGCCGGCGCTCGTAGTCGCCGGGGGTGGCCGACACGAACACCATCTGCGGCGTGATCGAGAGGAACTCCTGGAAGGTCTGCGGCCGGTTGTCCAGCGCGCTTGGCAACCGGAACCCGTAGTCGACGAGCGTCTGCTTGCGCGAGCGGTCGCCCTCGTACATGCCGCCGATCTGCGGGACGGTCTGGTGCGATTCGTCGATGAAGCAGACGAAGTCGTCGGGGAAGTAGTCCAGCAGGCAATACGGCCGGTCGCCGGCGTTGCGCCCGTCGAGGATCCGCGAGTAGTTCTCGATCCCCGAGCAGAAGCCGAGCTCACGGAGCATCTCCATGTCGTACTGCGTGCGCTGGCGCAGGCGATGGGACTCCAGCAGCTTGCCCTGGCTTTCGAGCTCGGCGCAGCGCTCATTGAGCTCTGCGCCGATCTTGGCAACGGCGTCCTCGATCATGCCCTCGCGCACGTTGTAGTGCGAGGCGGGCCAGATCCCGACGTGCTCGAGCCCGTCCTCGAGCACCTCGCCGGTGACCGGGTCGAAGTGCTGCAGGTGCTCGACCTC
>DASYFZ010000606.1:0-12787 GCA_036000295.1 Solirubrobacteraceae bacterium | reverse complement strand
ATGTCCGGCGGCTTTCCGAGCAGCCGCTGGTACCAATCGATCCCTGCATCGAGGCGCGTCACGGCAAGTCCCGCAAACACGTACTCGATCGACATCCGGCCCTCCGTTCGTGATCGCCTCGCGATTCGGGCGTAGTGTTGTGGTCATGGTTGCGCATGGGAGAGGTGCACGCCTGCTCGCGTTCGTCGCAGCCGTCGTGGCCGTGGGCGGACTCGCGCTGGCTCGCACGAGCAGCGACGCGGGCGCCGTGCCCGCCGCGACCAGTCCACCCGGGGTGCGCGCCGCCGCCGCGAGCAGTGCACCCGGGGTGCGCGGCGCGACCGGCACGGCCGCCGGCGTCGGCATCCCGAAGCCGTCGCCCGCGACCGCCAAGGCTCGCCGTCGCCGCGCCCGCGCGGACGCGACCACGCTGCTCGGCCGCGTCCGGCTGCCCGCGGGGGCAGAGCAGCTTTCGAGCGAGCCCACCGGCGACGGCGGGACGCTTTCGCGTCCGCCGAGCCGTCCAGCAATCACGTCCACGCTCGTCGACGAGCACACCTGGTGGCGAGTGCCGGGCTCGCCCGCCTCGGCACTCGACTACCTGGGCGCCCACCCGCCGCGCGGTGGCAAGCTCCGGGAGTCGGCCGCCCAGGGCACTGGGCGACGCGACATAGTGAGCGGGTATGACGGATTCGTGTGGCCTCCGGTCGGCCGCCTGTTAGGCAGTCGCGAGCTGTTCGTGCAGGTCACAAAGCTCACGGGCGGGGGCACCGGCGTGCGCGTTGACGCGCAGGTCCAGTGGATCATCCCGCGGCCGGTGAGCGAGCGAATTCCTCGCGGTGTTCACGAGGTCGATGTCACTCGGGCAGCGCCGGGCGAAGCCCCGTCGCTCGAGGTCAAGGTCGTCTCGCCGCACAAGATCCGAGCGCTGGTCGCGATGGTCGACGCGCTCGAGATCGTGCAGCCGGGCGCCTACGCATGCCCTGCGCTGCCGGCCAGCGGCCCGATCGTGACGTTCACGTTCCGTCCGAGCGATGGCGGGACCGTGCTCGCGCGCGCCAGCGAGCCGTCGTCGGCCAGAGAGCCGACCACCTCCTGCGACCCGATGACGTTCAGCATTCGCGGCCGGCCGCAGACGCCGCTGCTCGGCGGCGCCGCGGTCGTCGGCAAGGCCGGGCGCTTGCTCGGCGTCCATCTGCAGACCCCGCCGTCCCAGCGGCCCGGAACCGCTACCGGCACGCCCGGCTAGCGGCCAGGTCCTGCGCAGCGCGCGAGCCTTACGGATCCATCGCACGACGGCCACGCCCCTAGTCCGGCAGCAGGGGCACCCACTGCCCCGTGTCCTGACCGACGAGCACCCCGCGAGTGATCGCGGAAGTGCCAAATCTGTCGCGCACCCGGTCGAGCGTCGCCTCGAGGTCGCCGATCCGGTCGAACGGGAGGATCAGCTGGATGGGGCCGCGATCGATCAAGTTCGCCAGCGCAATCCCGATCAGCGTGATCCCGCGCCGCTCAATCATCGGCATCGACGCCCGCAGCAGTCCGATCGCCGTCCTCAGGATCGTGGCCGTTCGCGCCGTCGGCTCGAGCAGCGTGCATGAGCGGGTCGCGCGCTCGAAGTCGTCGAAGCGCATCCGCAGCACGATCGTCCGGCACAGCCGCTGAGCCGTCCGCAGCCGGCGGGTGACGCGCTCGACGAGCGCGGTCAGCGCCGTGGTCAACTCACGCGCTGACCTTCGACGACGCCCGAGCGCTCGCTGCGCTCCGATCGACCTCCGTCGCCGGCGGCGTTCGACGGGCCGCGGGTCGCGGTTGTGCGCAAGCGCGTGCAGCTGCCTGCCGGAGGCGCGACCGAGCAGCTCCACCAACGACGTCTCGCTCAGCGCGGCCACCTGACCGACGGTCGTCAGGCGGTGCTCGCGCAGCTTGCGACCAGTCACCCTGCCGACGCCCCAGAGCCGCTCCACCGGGAGCGGATGCAGGAACGCGAGCTCGGCGGCCGGAGGCACCATCAGCAGCCCGTCGGGCTTGGCCACGCCGCTGGCCACCTTGGCCAAAAACTTGGTTCGTGCAACCCCGACCGTGATCGGCAGCCCCACGTGCTCGCGCACGGCCCGCCGCAGCGCGACCGCGATCTGAAGCGGTGTGCCCTTGATCCGCTCGAGCCCGCGAACGTCGATGAACGCCTCGTCGATCGACAGCGCCTCAACCAGCGGCGACATGTCCTCGAAGATCTCGAACACGGCCTTGCTCGCGTCGCTGTAGGCGGACATTCGCGGCGAGACCACCGCCGCGTGCGGGCACAGCTGACGTGCCTGCGCGCCGCCCATCGCGGTCCGCACCCCGAGCGCGCGGGCTTCGTAGCTCGCTGCCAGTACCACGCCGCCTCCAACGATCACCGGCCTCCCGCGCAGCGCCGGATCGTCGCGCTGCTCGACCGATGCGTAGAACGCATCGAGGTCAGCGTGGAGGATCGTGGCAGCACCGTTCAAAGCGAACATATGTTCGCCCCCGCCCCGGACGGAAACGAGCTACGTGAGCCGCTCGGCCAGCCGGCTGTGGCGCCTGCCCGTATCGGGCGTACGCGCCGCCCGCGCGACGACGTCGCGAGTCCCCACAATCACCGTCGCAATCGTCGACCGAGTCACGGCCGTGTACAGCATCTCGCGGCGCAGGAAGAAGGCGCCGCTCGCCGCGTGGGCGACGATGATCGCAACCGGCAACTCGATGCCCTGACCACGGTGCACCGAGCAGGCATAGGCCAGTCGCAGGCGATCGGCCTCCTCCGGAGGCAGGCGGAACACGGACTCGTCGTCGGCGCTGAGGATCAGTGCCGGGTCATCATCGTCGTCGGCCGCGGACACCTCGTCGAGAAGCGTCAGCAGCGTCCCGTTCATCAGCCCGAGGTCGTGGAGATTTCGCCCGGTCATCATCAGCTTGTCCCCGAGCCGCAAGCGGCCCCCGCGGACGGGGCGCCCATCGGGGTTGAGGATCTCGCGAAGGGCCTCATTGAGGGCGTCGATCCCAAGGTCGCCTCGGTACACCGGCGCGAACACCTGGATGTCGCGCACCGGATCGATCCCATAGTGGTCCGGAAGCCGGCGACTGACGAGCGACACGATCTCCTCAAGCGCCGCCTGCGGGTTGGCTCGTTCGATCATGAACAGGTCGCGGCGCATGCCCTCCGAAGCGCTGAAGTCCGGCGACGTTCCCCGGCGGATCGCGTGGGCGCCCTGGACGATCATGCTGCCTGCGGCCTGGCGGAAGATGTGCGTCAGGCGAGCGGTCGGCACCGCCCCGGACGCGACGAGCTCGGCGAACGGCTTGCCGGCGCCGACGGGCGCAAGCTGATCGGCATCGCCGACCAGCACCACGTGTGCTGCAGGCCCGATCGCCCGCAGCAGCGTGACCAGCAACTCGAGGTTGGCCATCGACGTCTCGTCGACGATCAAGAGATCGCACGGCAGCGGATCCTGCTCGTCGTGGGTGGGGCCCTCGCCGGGGATCCAGCCGAGCGCTGAGTGCACGGTCCGCGCGCGCAGTCCACTTGCCTCGCTCATCCTGATCGCCGCGCGACCGGTGGGCGCAACCAGCATCACGCGCACACCGCGCCCCGCCGCAACCCCGGCGATCGCTCGCAACGAGGCCGTCTTGCCGGTACCAGGACCACCGGTGATCAATGACAGCCGGTGACTGGCAGCGTTGCGGACCCCGGTCAGCTGCTCGTCGGTGAGCTCGGGGCCCCCGGACTCGCCGCCCTCCTCGGCCGACAGACGGTCGCTCGGGGCGCTCTCGACGAGCTCGAGCACGCGGGCCGCGAGCTCGGCCTCGAGCTCGGCGGTCTGGCGGCGGTAGATCCAGCGGTCGTGCGCGACGAGATCGCCCGCGGCGACGAGCTTGTCGATCAGCTCCCGGTCGGCGGGCGCGCCGAGCAGCTCGTCGAGCGAGCCGAGCAGCGCGTCGATCGGCAGGCACGTGCTGCCGCCGCGCTCGGCCTCGGCGAGCACGTGCAGGGCGGCAGCGCGGCTGCGCTGCGGACCATCGCCGGCGACGCCGAGGCCGTGCGCGATCCGGTCGGCGATCACGAAGCCCACGCCGAACACGCTCGTCAGCTCGTAGGGGCGCTCGCTGACCACGCGGGCGGCGGAGTCGCCGTATGCGTCGTGCAGCCGCGACCCCAGGTAAGCGAGCCCGTGGGGAGCGAGCAACAGATGCAGCTTGCGGGTGACGCGCATGCTCTCCCACGAAGCGGCCGCCTCGTCCGCCGCGCGGCGGCGCAGCCCCGCCTCGGCGAACGCCGCCTCCGGATCCGCGTCGACCGCGTCCAGGACGCGTGCGATGCCATAGCGGTCGATCAACTGCTGCGCGCGCTTGGGGCCAACGTTCTTGACCCGCCGCAGGTAGATCGCCACCGACTCGAGATCGGTCGGCGGGAGCGGCGTCGCCTCAGCGACCTTCACCTGCATGCCGTAGCGACTGTCATCGACCCAGCTGCCGACTACGTGCGCGCGCTCTCGCTCCTCGAGGTGGATCAGCGGTCCGACCAGCACGATCGACTCTCCGTCGTCGCTGGCAGCCTCGATCACCGCCCAGCCGCTCTCCTCGCTGGCGTAGCGCCGGCGCCGCACCGTGACCTGCGAGTTGAAATCGACCAAGGCGATTGACATTAGACCTATCCGCCGAGCCCGCGGCGCTGTCGTTGCAGAGATTTGACGGTCTCGCCGGCCCGTGGTCGGACGCATGATGCTGGTGGTCGCACCGGTCGGCTACTCGCCCTCGGCCAGCCGCACCGCAGCTTGCATGCCCTCGGTGCCGACGAGCTGCTGAAAGCGGCTCACGAGCGGCCGGACCGCGGCCACTCCGACTCTTCCCCTGGCGCCGATCCCGCGTACGCGCGCTTCCATGCAGATCGCCGAACGGTCCCCCGGGAGCGGCTCAACCCAGTTGGCGAACAGCACCTTGGCCGTCCCGGACTCCTCCCAGCTGCGGTACTCGTGGGGTTCCCGCAGCTTCGGGTAGTCGCGGCGCAGCGTCCAGATGCGCCCCACGAGGCCCGAGACCAGCGACCGGCCGTCGCCGTCGCCGTCGTCCTCGTCGAGGACGATGAACGGCTGGGACCGGAACATCTGGTCAAAGGACATTTCGGGCGGCACCCCGGGGATCCGCCAGCGCACCAGCCGCCCCAGGAGCCCCGCGTCGGCCACCCGGATTCGCTGAGCCGCCGCCCACAGCCGGTCGACATCGGCCGTGCTCTCGCGCCGATGCGCCACCCGCAACGAGGGCTCAGACAGCCAACGATCGAGGTTTGGCTCGGGCATCGCCTCGTTCTAGCAGGACGCCGGGGGCGGGGTTTTCGTTTCACCAGGTGTCCTCGAGGCGCCGATGCGGACCCTCAACCGCGATCATCCGCCCGTGATCCGCCATGCGCTCGCTCCGGTCTCCGCGTCGGCCGCGGCCGCGTTGGACATCCCCCGCACGATCAGCACCGACGGCCCGGGGGTCGCGCTGACCTTCGACGACGGGCCGCACCCCGACGGCACGCCGGCCATGCTCGAGACCCTCGCGCGCGCGAACGCGCGTGCAACTTTCTTCGTGGTCGGAGAGCAAGTGCAGCGACGCCCGGCGCTCGTCGCCGAGATCGCCGCCGCGGGCCACACCGTCGCCCTGCACGGCTATCGCCATCGGCTGCAGTTGCGCCTCGGCGGCCAGGAGGTAAGGGCAGATATCGAGCGCGGGCTCGAGTCGATTCGCGAAGCGGCGGGAGTCGAGGTGGTCTGGCATCGCCCGCCGTATGGGGTCTACAGCCCAGCCGGGCTGAAATTCGTTCGTCAGGCCGGCCTGCGCCCGCTGCTCTGGTCGCGGTGGGGCAAGGACTGGCGCAAGTTCACGACGCCGTCACGGATCGCCGCCCGGGCCACTCACGAACTCGGTGCAGGCGACGTGATCCTCCTGCACGATGCGGACTTCTACAGCGCCAAAGACTCGCACCGTCGCACTGTTGAAGCTCTTAAGACGATTCTTTCACGTCTATCTCATGCCGGACTCGATACCGTGCTACCCGACTGAGCCACACGCCACGGCGCGCAGCAACATGAGAGGATTGCGGCACCGAGGCGGGGATCGCGATTCTGGCTGCACCTCTCAGGCCCCAGACCCCCGCCCGTTTCGGACGCCCCCCCGAGATTCCGATGACTTCCGCTTCCGCTTCCGCGACACAGAGCGCACATGACTACGCCCGATTTGCGATCGGGTTCGACCCACGCGACCGGGCGCGGCTGCACGCGCTGATCGACGAGGTCCTGGACTCCGGCCGCTGGTCCGAAGGTGAGATGGTGGGCCGCTTCGAGGCTGCATGGGAAGAGTGGAACGGGGTGCCGGCCGTCGCCGCCTCCAGCTGGGCGGGCGGGGCGCTGGCTGCGCTTGACTTCGCGGGGGTGCAGGGCGAGACGGTGCTGTGCCCCTCGAACACCTTCATGGCAACGCCGCTCGCGGCGATCCGTGCCGGGGCCGAGGTGCAGTTCGTCGACTGCAACCGCGAGGACCTGTGCATGTCGTTCGCCGACTTCCAGGCCAAGGCGGAGCGCCACAAGCCCAAGGCCGCCTTCCTCGTGCACATCGGCGGTCACATCGCCTTCGAGGTGGAGAAGATCGCCGATTACTGCCGCGAGCACGGGATCTTCCTGATCGAGGACTGCGCCCACGCCCACGGCGCGAGCTGGAACGGGCACAAGGCCGGCACCTATGGCGACGTCGGCGTCTACTCCCTGTACGCGACCAAGACAATCTCGACCGGCGAGGGCGGCGTGCTGGTCTCGCGGCGGCCCGAGGTGCTCGAGCACGCCCGCGCGTTTCGCAACTACGGCAAGCCGTCATACGAGGTGGCCGGGCTCAACTTCCGGATGAGTGAGTTCACGGCTGCGCTGGCGCTGGTGCAGGTGCAGCGCATGCCCGAGATCGTGGAGTGGAAGAACGCGGTCGCCCGGGCCGAGCTGGATCCGGCGTACGCGAGTCGTCTGGAGCTGCCTGACGGCATGGTCTCGGGGCTCTACAAGTACATCGTCTTCGACTGGCTCGAGCGTTCCACCGGCCGCGTGTATGACGAGCCGTGCCATCGGATCATGGGCCACGACGTCGAGTTGCCCCATACCGACTGGGTCGTCCGCAATCATTCCTGTGTGCCTCTCTACTACAGGCCACAACTACCCCAAAGCGCATGAGAGTTCTCGTCACCGGCGGATCCGGATTTATCGGCTCGCACGTCGTCGACAAGCTGCGCGCGCGCGGCTACGAGCCCGTGATCTACGACCTGCGGCCCTCGCCGTGGCACCCGAACGGCGACGTCGACACGGTGCTCGGGTCGATCACCGATCGCGAGGCACTCGAACGAGCGCTGCACAGCTGCGACGCGGTCGCGCACCTCGCGGCCGTAGCCGACGTCAACGACGTCCATGCCGAGCCCGAGGACGCCGAGCGCGTCAATGCGCGCGGCACCGTCACCGTTCTGGAAGCCGCGCGGCGCGCCGGCGTCAAGCGGATCGTGTACGCCAGCACGATCTGGGTGTACTCAGACTGCGAGGCCGAGGCGGTGGACGAGGACACGCTGCTGCCGCCGCCCAGCCACCTCTATACGAGCACGAAGCTGGCCGGGGAGCTGTACTGCAAGGCCTACCAGGAGCTGTACGGGATCGACTACACGATCCTGCGGTTCGGGATTCCCTACGGTCCGCGCGCGCGAGAGGCAGCCGTGATCCCGGCGTTCGTCAACAAGGCGTTCCGCGGCGAGCCTTTGACGCTCGCGGGCGACGGCAGCCAGTCGCGAAGGTTCGTGTATGTCGAGGACCTCGCCGAGGGAGTTGCGCGCGGGGTCGACGACGTCGCGTGCAACCGCGTATACAACCTCGCCAGCGACGAGAACGTAACGATCAAGCAGATCGCCGAGACCGTCCAGGAGCTGATCGGCGACGTCGAGATCGTGTACACCCCGGCGCGGCCCGGGGATTTCGGCGGCAAGGTGGTGTGCAGCGCGCGGGCCGAGCGCGAGCTCGGGTGGACCGCGGCGACGCCGTTCACCGAGGGTGTGCGCCGGTACGTGGAGTGGCGTCGCGAGCAGGCCGCCAAGGCCGCCGACCATGAGGCGGCCGCCGTGATCCCGGCCGGTGAGCCCGATGCCGAGTCGCGTCCCAGGCACGTGCTGATCATCTCCGCCGACATCGGCGAGGGCCACGACCTGCCCGCCCGCGCCGTCGCACGCGAGTTCAAGGACGAGGATCCCGACGCGCAGGTCACGATCGTCAACGGGCTGCCCGCCATGGGCGCTGTGCTGACGCACCTGCTTCGCGAGAACTCGGCGTTTATGTTCCGTTGGGTCCCCTGGTGGTTTGACTTGCAGTACCGGCTGTTCATGAACTTCGCGCCGACCCGGTGGCTTGCCCGTCGCCTGCTCACCGCGTTTGGGCGCCGCGGCCTGATGCGGCTGATCCGCGCGCACGATCCCGACCAGATCGTGTCGACGTATCCGGGTGTAACGGCGGTTCTCGGCGAGCTGCGCCGGACCGGACGGCTGGACGTGCCCTGTTATTCCTCGATCACCGATCTCGCCGGGCTGTATTTCTGGGCGCATCCGGGGATCGACCTGCACTTCATCACGCACCCCGAGTCGGCCGAGGAGGTGGAGAAGATCGCCGGACCGGGCAGTGTTCGCTGGGCCAAGCCGCCGACCTCGCCCGCGTTCCTGGCCGCGCGTTCGCGCGGCGACGCCCGTCGCGCGTTGAGCCTGCCCGCCGAGGGCAAGGTGATTGCGGTGTCAGGAGGAGGCTGGGGCGTCGGCGACCTCGTCGGCGCGACCCGTGCAGCCCTGGCGGTCGAGGGCGCGACCGTACTCTGCCTGTGCGGGCGCAACGACAAGCTTCGCGCGCGGGTGACCCAGCGCTTTGCCGGAGAGCCGCGCCTGCGGGTGATGGGTTTCACCGACCGGATGGGCGACGTGCTCGCGGCCAGCGACGCGCTAATCCATTCGAGCGCCGGCTTGACCGTGCTCGAGGCGATCATCCGCGGCTGCCCGGTGATCTCCTACGGGTTCGGCTACGGCCATGTTCGGGCCTCCAACGCGGCCTTGAAGCGGTTCGGGTTGGCGCAGGTGGCACGCAGCGAGCAGGAGCTCGGGCCGGCGCTCGAGCGCGCGCTGGAGCGACGCCCCGAGCCGGACGGTTCGTTCGCGCGGCGCCCCTCGACGGCTTCGCTGATCCTCGTCGACGAGCGTCGCGCCCGGCAGGTGCCGGTATGGCGTCTGCGCACGGCTCGCGCGATCGCCGCCACCGCGGCGGCGGTCGTGGTCGCCGGCTGGACACTGACCACGGGCATGTCCTACAGCCTCATGTCGCATTTCGTCCACATGCGCCCGACCACAACGGTGAGCACCGCGATACCCGAGGTCGGCGTGCTCGTCAACGCGCCCAGCAGCGAATTGCCGGTGCTCGCGAGCGCGCTGTCCAACTATGGACTGCATGCCTCCTTTGCGGTTGGACAGCCGGGCGCCGCCACCGACCGTGTCGTGCTCAACTACGGCGACCAGGCGCTTCCGCGACTTCCCAGGCACGGGTTGGTGCGGTGGCTGAACACCAGCGACCAGCTCCACGACGTGCTTCACCAAATGGGCTTCGGTCGTCACTTCCTGTACGCGTCCAGCGGTTCCAGCGTGGGCCAGTGGTGGCTGGCACACCGCGCCGGCGGGCGGCTGGTCGCAGGCGCGGTGCAGCTCGACGACGGCGATGACGTGCTCGGCAAGGTGCGACCCGGGCAGGTCATCGAGCTCGACGTCCAGCACGCTGCCGACGCGTTGCCGCTGCTGCGCCAGCTGCGCAACGATCTCACCTCGCAGGGCTTGCAGGCCGTGCCGGTCGCACAGCTCCTGCACGACGCCGGAACTTCGGTCTAGGCGATCGTTACCAGTGGATGCCGCGCGTGGCGCGTGCGAACGCCCGCTGCTCGGCGGTCTCGCGTTCGGACTGCTTCTTTGAGCCGTCGCCGTTGTTCCCCTCGGGAAACAGCTTGTAGGCGCGGTTGACGACGAGGTCCTGGGCGCCGGGAGCGACCGCGTAGCTGAGCTGGCCGATGTTTCCCAGCGTGGTCGCGATCCGCTTGGGCCGCTTGCGGATCGCCTCGGCGATCAGGTGGGCGGCCTGCTCCGGGCTGAGCGTGGGGAAGCGGTCATAGATCTTGGTCGGCGCGATCATCGGCGTGCGCACGAGCGGCATGTAGACGGTCGTGATGTGCACGCCGTCGTCGATGATCTCCGGTGCGATCGAGCGCGAAAAGGCGTCGAGCGCCGCCTTGGATGCGAGGTACGCCGAGAACCGGGGAGTGTTGGTCTGCAACCCGATCGTCGACACGTTGATGATGTGACCCGATCCGCGTTCGCGCATCCCGGGGAGCAGATCCAGGATCAGCTTGACGGGACCGAAGTAGTTCAGCTGCATCGTCCGCTGGTAGTCGTGGAAGCGGTCGTATGCGTTGCTGACCGACCGGCGGATCGACTTGCCTGCGTTGTTGACGATGATGTCGACGCGTCCGTGCCGCTCGAGCACCTCCGCTGCCATCCGGTCGAGGTCGTCGGTGTCGGTGAGATCGCACGGATGGACGTGTGCCTCGCCGCCGACCAACTCGATCTGGCGCCGGATCTCATCGAGCTTGTCCTTGCTGCGCGACACCAGCAGGATCGTCCCGCCCGCCTTGCCGAGCTCGAACGCGGCGGACTTGCCGATCCCAGATGACGCGCCGGTGATCAGGATCACTCGGTCTGAGACGGCGTCCTCGAGCGACCCGGCGAGCAGGCCGCCGCTGAGGGGGATCCGTGACCCGAACGCTCTCAGCGTGCGGATTCCGTCGCCGGCGATCGAGGTGATGTTGGGCGCCACGCGATGACCGTACCAAGGTTCTTCCGTCATCCATTCATGCGAACATATGTTCGCTGTGATCGTCTGTGTCCTGCTTCCTCGCTTTCAGCTCACTGTGGCCGCCGGCAGCCGCAAGGAGCTTCTGCAGACGCCGGTCGCGCTGGCCCCTGAGCCTGGTGGCGTCCAGCAGGTGGGGGAGGTATCGATCGCCGCCGAGGCATTCGGGATCCATCCCGGGATGCGACTGGGCGAGGCGCTTGCCCGCTGCGCCTGGCTGACGCTGGTGCCGCCCGATCCGGCCGGGGTTGCCGAGTCGTGGGAGCGGCTATTGGTGCGCCTTGAGTCGATCGGCGCTGCCGTCGAGCCGGAGCGGCCTGGGCTTGTCTGCTTTGACGCGAGTGGGTTGCTGCGCCTGTACGGCGCCAGAGCGCTTGCTCGCAGTGAGGCCGACAGGCTCGCGGGCGTGTTGGACGCCGCGCGGCAGGCGCTGCGCGTGCCCGCGCGCTTCGGTGTGGCGCCGTCGCGGTTTGCCGCTGTGGCGGCGGCGACGAAGGCACGGGTGCGCCGGCCGCTGATCGTGTCCGGCGGGCGCAAACAGGCTGCCGAGTTCCTCCAAGGACTTCCGGTGGCGCTGCTGCGCGCGCGACCGGCGCTGGCGGAGCTCCCTGAGGCGCTCGAGCGGCTTGGCATCGCGACGCTTGGCGAGCTCGCGGCGCTGACTCCAGCGGCGCTGGCCGATCGCTTCGGGACCGCCGGCCTGATCGCCCACGAGCTCGCAAACGGCGGCGACGGCGCGCTGCGGCCGCGGCCCGCGAGCGAGTTCCTGCGCGAGTCGCTCGAGTTGCCGGAGGCGTCATCGGGGATCCAGCTCGAGCGCGGGCTGGGTCTGCTGATCGACCGCCTGCTGGCGCGACAGGAGCGCAGGGGAAGGACGTTGAGAGCGGTCGTCCTGTCGGCGGTGCTGGTCGAGCAGGGCGGCACCTGGCGAGAGCAGGTCGTGTTCCGCGAAGCGCTCGCCGATCCGGTGCGCATGCGCCTGGCGCTGTCGCCGCGGCTTGCGCTGATGCCGGCGCCGGCGGAGGAGCTGCGGCTGGCAGTGGAGCGCTTCGGGCCGCCGACCAGCGATCAGCGCGCGCTGCTCGAGGATCCTGCTGAGGCGCGGGTTGGGAGGCTGCGGGAGGCGATACGGCAGACACGGGCAGCTGCCGGGCCCGACGCCGCTTTGCGGGTGCTCGAAGTCGATCCTTGCTCGCGCTTTCCCGAGCGGCGCGCGATGCTGACTCCGTTCGAGGGATGAGGGGCGCGATTGTGAACGGTCCGCGTCGCCTGTCGGTTCCGCGTCGTGTCGCCGTGACCGCGGGCGACGACGGCAGCCCGCTGCTCGTCGACAGTCGCACCGTGGATGCTGTCAGGGAGTCGTGGCTTGTCGAGGATCGCTGGTGGACCGAGCGGCCGCTTCGGCGGCGCTATTGGGAGGTGGTGACCATATGCGGCCGCGATGAGGTTGTGTTCCACGATCTCGTGAACGGGAGGTGGTGGAGACAGAGATAGCCGACGACAAGGGACAGCGGCGGCGTGCGCCGAGATGCGGGACGACGCCACTTACACTGCTTCATATGTCCTCCTCAGGGCCAAGTGTCATCGATCCCGGCCGGGTCGCGGTCGGCACGTGGAGCGGCGGGCGCTTCATGCGCTTCGGCGAGCCGCTCGACGACGAGCGCTTCGCGGCGCTGATCACTCCCGACGAGTCGATCTCGACCGTTCTGACGGCCGACGTGTACGGGACAGGTGATGCAGACCGGATGCTCGGCCAAGCGATCGCGGGCCGGCCGCGCGACAGCATGTGCATCGTCGGCGCCGTCGGCCACGACTTCTACACGGGCGAGCGCAACGGCCCCAAGGGCTTTCCGCGGTTC
>DASYFZ010000188.1:0-9250 GCA_036000295.1 Solirubrobacteraceae bacterium | reverse complement strand
GCCCCTGCGGGCGCGAGGAACTCGGCACCGATCGCGGTCACCGCTCCGGTGCGGATCTCGGTGATCGCGGTCGCGTCGAGGATCGCCACCGGGACCCCGGTCTCCGGGTCCATCAGCAGCAGCAGCGCGAGCTCGGACGGCAGGCCCCGCAGGTGGTTGTCGACGTAGTCGCCGACGACCTTCACGCCCGCATGGCGCGGCGTCGCGCCGCGAAGCACGTTGAAGTGGCCGTTGGCGCCGTGCGGGAACAGGTGCGAGCGCGGCTCGATCACCGTCTCGCCGTGGCCCTGAGCGGCGAGCACGCCGCGGATGCAATCGAGGATCTCGTCGTCGGTCAGCGCCGCCGCCTCTACGGCGGCGCCATCCAGATAGGTGATCTCCAGCGCGGTCAGTCGAGGTACTCGTAGGCGGGGATCGTCAGGAACTCGACCAGCTCGGGCGACAGCGCTGTCTCCTCGAAGATCTGGCGCGTCTCGGCCGGACGGCCGGCCTGCCACGTCTCCTCGCCGACGGCCTCGCGGATCTTCGCGGTCTCCTCGTCGAGCACCTCGCGCACGAGCTCGGCGGTGACCGTGCGCCCGTCGTCGAGCTGAGCGCCGTGGTGGACCCACTGCCAGATCTGCGACCGTGAGATCTCCGCGGTGGCGGCGTCCTCCATCAGCGAGTTGATCGCCGCCGCGCCGCGGCCGCTCAGCCAGAAGGAGACGTACTGGAAGCCGACGCTGACATCGGTCCGCAAGCCAGCTTCGGTGATGTTCCCAGGCGTCGCCGCCAGGTCGAGCAGCTGTTGCGCGGTGACTTCTACCTCGGGCTGGCGCTCGAGCTGGTTGGGAGCGCCCTTGAGCCCGGTCTCGAACACCTCCCGAGCCGTCGACACCAGGTCGGGATGGGCCACCCAGGTGCCGTCGTAGCCCTGCCCGACCTCGCGCTCCTTGTCGGCGCGCACCCCGGCAAGCGCCTTCGCGTTTGCCTCCTCGTCCTTGCGCGAGGGGATCAGCGCGGCCATCCCGCCCATCGCGTGGGCGCCGCGCCGGTGGCACGTCGCCGCCAGCAGCTCGGCATAGGAGCGCATGAACGGCACCGTCATCGTCACGTCGCCGCGGTCGGGAAGCACCATCTCGGGCCGGTCGGGGAAGCATTTGATCGACGAGAAGATGTAGTCCCAGCGACCCGCGTTGAGGCCGGCGGAATGGTCGCGCAGCTCATACAGGATCTCGTCCATCTCAAACGCGGCAGGCAGCGTCTCGATCAGCACCGTCGCCTTGATCGTGCCCCGGGGCACGCCGAGCTCGTCCTGGGCAAAGCAGAACACGTCGTTCCAGAGCCGCGCCTCGAGATGTGACTCCATCTTCGGCAGGTAGAAGTACGGGCCGCTGCCGTTGGCCAGGAGGCGACCGGTGCAGTGAAAGAAGTACAGGCCGAAGTCGAACAGCGAGCCTGACACGGGGGCGCCGTCGACCAGCATGTGGCGCTCGGGCAGGTGCCATCCGCGTGGGCGCACGAGCAGCGTCGCCGGGTCTTCCTGTAGCCGGTAGTCGCGACCGTCTGACGAGCGGTACTTGATGGTGCCGTCGATCGCGTCGCGCAGGTTGATATGGCCCTCGACCATGTTTCGCCAGGTCGGAGCGTTGGCGTCCTCGAAGTCGGCCATGAACCCGTCGGCGCCGGAGTTCAGGGCGTTGATCACCAGCTTGCGGTCGGTCGGGCCTGTGATCTCGACCCACCGCTGCTGCATGTCATCGGGGACGGGCGCCACCCGCCAATCGGACTCCCGGATCTTGCGGGTGTCGGCGAGAAAGTCGAGCATCTCGCCCGCCGCCAGGCGCGCGCGCCGCCGCTCGCGAGCCTCCAGGAGCTCCCGTCGGCGGGGCCCAAACTCGCGCTGCAGGGCGCTCACGAACGCGAGTGCTCCCGGGGTCAGCACGTCTTCGAATGCCGCATCGATTGCGCCGTGCAGTTCGACGTTGGTGTCTGTGCTCATCGCTCTCTTCCTCTCATTCGACCAGTGGCGGGACGGGGTCCTCGCTCGCCTGATGCTTCCCCGCCCGCTCGCGGGCAAAAAACGAGCCCTCCGACCCGGTTGTCGTCTCGAGCGCGCAAAGGCCGGCGAGCAGCACGGCGATCGCGGTGGCGAGCACCCATCCCGGGAGCCCCGATCCGACCGCGTACAGGACCAGGAGCGCCGCCGCCAGGGCGAGCTTCTCGTGCTCGAGCTCTCCGCTCAGCCGCCGGCGAAAACCCACGTGGCCGACGAGATACAACGCGACGCCGCCGCACAGCGCGAGGCGCGGAGCGCTCGGCATCGACACGCCGAAGTGCCTGACGAGCACCCGGGCTCCGACCGCAAACGTGATGATCCCGGCCACGATCAGCAGGTGAAGGTAGCTGTAGCCGTCGGCAGCTGCCAGCACGGGATCGTCGTGCTCACGCAGGCGCTCTTCGGCGGTCGCCGCGTAGCGGTCGAAGTACGTCCACCACATCCCGATCGTGATCAGGAGCGCGAGCGTCACGGCGGCGATCAGCTGGGCGCCCAGATGCGGATGGCCGGCGGCCGCGCCGAGCCCGATCGCGACGATCGACTCGCCGAGGCAGATGATCACGAACAGGCCATAGCGCTCGGCGAAGTGAGCAACGGCCACGTGCTGCAGGCCGCGCAGGCGCTCACGCGTCAGCCACGCCGGGCCGGCGTAGTCGATCGCGACGGCGGCGGCCCACAGGACGATCCGGGTGCCGCCGTGGAAAAACGAGCCGGCGATCAGCAGCGCCATCCCGATCGCGACGGTCACGGCAAACCCCGCAATCGCCGACCACGAAGCGTTTCCCTGGCGAGACGCGTCGGCGTACAACGCCAGGTGCAGGAACCTGACGATCGCGTAGCTGACGGCAAACACGGTGCCGTCGCGGCCGAACGCCCCGGGAACCGAGAGCCCGGTGATGAAGATCACCGCGGTGGAGATCAGCAGGCACGCGCGCACGGCGCCCGACGTGGCGTTCTGGGCGTTGGCCGCCCAGACGAACGCCGACCAGGCCCACCAGACAAGCGCGAGCACGAGCATCGAACGCGCGAACCACCCCCACGTGAGGTCATGCGACATCAGCGACGAGACCTCGGTGACCGCGAACACGAACACCAGGTCCCAGAGCAGCTCGACGGGCGTGGTGCGGTGCTCGGCGAGGTCGGTTTCGCCGCCGGCGGCGACGGGCGGGTCGGTCGCGGGCTGCTGCTCGGCTGCGGGCTGCTGCTCCACGCAGCAAGTATCGACGACGCTAGGTCTCGCTCAGCGCGGCGTCGAGCTTGTCCCGCGCGGCCCCGAGCGACTCGGCGTGCTTGCCGATCTCGGCCCACGGGTTGCCGTGCTTGTCCAGCCGCTCGCGAATCGTCTTGATCGTCCAGCGGCCCGGCAGGGTCGCGCTGTCAGACAGCTCCGCGAGCTCGAGCGGGGTCGCGACGGGCGCGTTCGGCCTCGCGCGCACCGAGTACGGAGCGACGGACGTGGTGCCGAAGTTGTTGCGGGCGACGTCGAGAAGGATCTTGCCCTCGCGGTTGGCCTTCCGCTGCTCGGTGGTGAACAGCTCGCGGTGGCGGCGTTCCGCGAGCGTCGCGAAGTCGCGCGCAAACGCTCGTTGCGTGCCGTAGTCGGCGCGCCGTGTCAGCGACAGCACGACGTGGTAGCCCCGCGAGCCGCTCGTCATCGCCCATGGCCGCAGTCCGAGCTCCTCGAACAAATCGGCGACGGCGATCGCCGCCCTGCGCATCGCGGCGTGGTCCTCGACGCTCGGGTCGAGGTCGACGACGAGGCGGTCGGGCCGGTCGAGGCGGTCGCGCCGGCTGAGCCACGCGTGCAGCGTGATCACGCCCTGGTTGGCGAGATAGACGAGCGTCGCGGCGTCGTTGGCGACGACGTGCTGCACGGTGCCGCCGGACTTCGGGGTCTCGACGCGCTTGATCCAGTCCGGGAAGTGCTTGGACGCGTGCTGCTGAAAGATCTTGTTGCCGCCGATGCCGTCCGGGTAGCGCTCGAGGTTCAGCGGCCGATCGGTGACCAGCGGGAGCATCGTGTCGGCAATGTCGGCGTAGTAGCCGGCAAGGTCGAGCTTGGTGATGCCGGGAAACAGCTCCTTGTCGGGGCGCGATATCTCGACGTCTCGCCGTCCGGCGCGGATGCTGGTCATCCGCTCGTGACGGCGGGCTCGCGGTCGGCGATCCGCCGCGTTTCCTTTTCGAGCAGCTCCAGCGCGCGCTCGTACTCGTCGTAGCGCCGCATCACGCGCATCCACGCCCAGCCGGGGCGCCTGCGCAGCTCGGGGCCTCGGTCGGGATCTCCCGGTCGGGCGTCCGGTCGACGGGCGCGGTCGCTTCGGTTCGACACGAGGGTCTGATGCTCGGCGATCGCGGCGGCGAGATCCGACACGGGGGCCTCGTCGTCGAGCAAGCTCGCCTCGAGCTGGGTGGTCAGGACAAGGAGCTCTCGCTGGGTGGCGCGACGGGCGCGGCGCTGGCGAGAGCCGCTGAGCGCGAACCGGTCCCATGCCTTGGCGAACGAGATGAAATCGGTGCGGGCGCCGGCGCGGTGGGCGGCGAGCATCGGGCAGATCCCGTCGGGACCCGTGTAGGCGCCGACGATGATCGCGTTGCAGCGGATCCCTTCGAGCATCGCGATCCGGGTCGCCCTGGGCAGGCAGTCGACCGCGTGGCGCAGGTCGGTGATTGTCGCTACACGCCTCGTTCGCATAGGGTTCACCGCCTCCCGACGGCGGCCCCGCCAATCTAACGGCGGCCGTCGGGGCCTACAAGCCATCTCCTGGCGCGAAAGGAACCTTGCATATGAAGCTCGGAGTCCATGTCGGATATTGGGGTCTCGGCATGGGTCCCGCAGAGCAGCTGCGGGTCGTGCAAGAGGCCGAGCGGCTCGGCTACGACTCCGTCTGGGCCGCCGAGGCCTACGGGTCAGACGCAGCGACCGTCCTGGCCTGGCTAGCCGCCGGAACGAGCAAGATCAAGCTCGGGTCGGCGATCTTCCAGATGCCTGGCCGCAGCGCCGCGATGACAGCGATGACCGCGGCGACGATCGACGAGCTGTCGGGCGGCCGCATGCTGCTCGGGATCGGCTCATCGGGTCCGCAGGTCGCCGAGGGCTGGCACGGCCAGCGGTTCGGGCGCCAGCTGCAGCGCACTCGCGAGTACGTGGCGGTGGTGCGCAAGGCGCTCTCCCGAGAGCGCCTGGAGTTCCACGGCGAGACGCTCGAGCTCCCGCTGCCCGACGGCCCCGGCAAGCCGCTGAAGCTGACGATCGCGCCCGTGCAGGAGCGGATCCCGATCTACCTCGCCGCGATCGGTCCCAAGAACACGGCGTTGGCCGGCGAGATCGCCGACGGCTGGATCCCGACGTTCTTCTCCCCCGAGCACGTGTCCGAGCTGCGAGCGTTGCTGGAGGAGGGCGCGCAGCGGTCAGGGCGCTCGCTCGACGGCTTCGACATCGCGCCGACCGTCAACGCCTACATCTCCGATGACCGCGAGATGGCGCGCAACCTGATGCGCCCCGTGCTCGCCCTGTACATCGGCGGCATGGGCTCTCGCGACCAGAACTTCTACAACAAGCTCGTGCAGCGCTACGGCTTCGAGGACGCCGCGAAGGAGATCCAGGACCTGTACCTGGACGGCAAGCGAGAGGAGGCCGGAGCCGCGATTCCCGACGAGCTGATCGACCTGGTCTCGCTGGCTGGGCCGCGGGATGTCGTGCGCGATCGCCTCGCCGCGTTCCGTGACGGCGGCGTCGGGACCCTGATGATCACGCCGATGGCGTTCAACGCCGACGACCGGATCGAGCAGCTGCGCGCTGTCGCAGAGCTGGCCGGGTGAAGTTCTTCCTCGGCGCTTTCGGCGACCCCGGCCATGCCTTCCCGATGCTCGCGCTCGGGTCGCGTCTTGCGGCTCGGGGTCACGAGGTCATGCTCGAGACATGGGGCCGCTGGCGCGAGCACGTCGAAGCCGAGGGCATGGCGTTCGTCGCCGCCCCGGAGTATCCGGTGTGGCCGACCGAAGGGCAGCCGCTCAAGCCCTATGAGGCCGTCGTCGCGGCGACCGCCGAGACGCGCCCGGCCGTCGCGGAGTTCTCGCCCGACGTGGTCGTGCACGACATCCTCACGCTGGCGCCGGCAATGGCGGCCGAACTCGAGGGCATCCCGGCCGCGACGCTGATCCCTCACCTGTACCCGGACAACGCCCTCGGGCAGCCGCCGTACGCAATGGGGGCGCGGATGCCGCGCACCCGAGCGGGCCGACGGATGTGGGAGCTGATGGAGCCGGTCGTGCGGTCGGGACTTCGCCAGGGCCGGCGGGAGCTCAACGACATGCGCGCGCGCCTTGGGCTCGAGCCCGTGCAGCGCCTGCACGGCGGCCTGAGCCAGCGCCTTTGCATGGTCGGCACGTTCGCCCAGCTCGAGTACCGCAGCGAGTGGCCCGAGAACGTGCACGTGGTCGGCCCCGTGATGTGGGAGCCGCCGTTCGGCGAGGTCGAGCCACCGCCGGGCGATGCGCCACTGGTGCTCGTGGCGCCGTCGACCGCGCAGGACCCCGAGCACCGGCTGCTGCGCGCCGCGCTCGCGGGGCTGGCCGGCGAGCCGGTACGCGTGCTCGCAACCTGGAACCGCAGGCCCGTGTACGGGCCGCTGGCGGTGCCGGCCAACGCGCGGCTCGTCGAATGGGTGTCCTACTCACGCACGATGCCGCGGTGCGCGCTGGTGATCTGCCACGCGGGTCACGGAACGATGGTCCGGGCGCTTGCGTGTGGGAGCCCAGTCGTGTGTGTCCCCCACGCGGGCGACATGGCCGAGAACGCGGCGCGCGCCGACTGGGCCGGCGTTGGCGTGCGGCTGCCGTGGCGGCTGCTGAGCCCGGCGACCCTGCGGCTGGCGGTGCGCCGTGCGCTGGACCGGCCGTCGCTGGCCGCGCGGGCGCGCTCGCTCGCGGCGTCGGCAGCCGGGAGTGATGGTGCCGAGCGGGCGGCGGAGCTGGTTGAGGAGCTGGCGCGAAGCGGCCGGGTGGCCGGCGGTCAGGCGGTCAGCTGAGCGAGCCGGATCACGCGGTTGGCGTCAGCAGCACTACTGGGATCGCCCGATCCGTGTTGCTCTGGTACTCGCCGAACTGAGGCGAGCGTTCCACTTGGGCGGCGAACAGGCGGTCACGCTCCTCGCCGCTCGCCTCGCTCGCGACGACGTCGATCGTGTCGGTGCCGACCTCGATCGTGATGTTCGGATGGGCCTTGAGGTTGTGGTACCAGTCCGGGTTCGTTGGTGCTCCGGCCTTCGAGGCGAACACCACGTAGCGGTCGCCGTCGCGGTTGTAGACCAGCGGGTTGACACGATCCTTGCCCGACTTGGCGCCAACGTGATGCAGCAACAGCAGCGTGGCCCCCTCGAACGGGCCGCCAACCACACCCTTGTTGGCGCGGAACTCCTCGATGATCTGGGCGTTGAAGTCCTGCGGCGATGTCGACATGGTGCTCCTCGTTTTATGGCTAGTGGGCCTGCGCGCGGGCGCGGGCCAGTTCGATGACGTCCTCAGCGTCACTCTGCACGCGCTCCATCGCCTCACCCGTGCAGCTGCAGAGGTCGATCAGCGCGTGCCCGTCAGTGACCTCGAACGGCCGCCAGATCGCGCCGCCGTCCTCCCAGCGCTCCAGGTCCTCGACCGTCACCGAGGGCGGCCGCCAGCCCTCGCCGGCGCCGGCCATCGTCAGCCCGCGGCGCCGGCGGGCGCGGCTCCGGCCGCTTGCGCCGGGTTGGCCTGCGCCCACGCCTGGATCTCACGGGATCCCTGGATCACCGTGCCGTCATCGGTGACCAGCGCCGGCACCCACTGGTTGCCGGTGAGGCGCTGAACCTCCTTGCGGCCCGGGGTTTGATTCAGAGCGTCCGGCAGCACGCCGAGGCCGTAGGACTTGATCACGTCCGGCGAGTAGCCCGCGTCCTTCAGCGAGTGGTAGGCGCGACCGCAGGGGTGGCCGCCTGGGCGCGGGGCCGGCTTCCAGGTTCCGTAGCAGACGTAGAGCTTCATGGCCCGGATCGTATCTGTTGAGCTACCACGGACTGATACTCCCGTTGATGTGCGAAAGGCCCAGTCGGACTGGGCCTTTCGTCAGGGATGCAAGCTCCGGGGGTGGGACTCGAACCCACAACCCTTCGGTTAACAGCCGAATGCTCTGCCTAATTGAGCTACCCCGGACCGAGTTACTACGGAGTCAGCGCTTTATTCGGATCCTGCGGTCGAAACTGTAGCGGTACAGTCGCGACGCCTGCCTCGATCTCGGCGTGGCAGTTGGAGCAGACGAGTACGCACTTCTTCGCTTCCGCGCGCAACATCTCAAGCGAAAGCGCACCGCCCTGGCCGATCGCAAGCCGTTTGCTCTGCGGATCGAGATGGTGGAATTGGAGCGCCCCGCGCCACCGGTCATATCCGCAAACACAGCAACACCCGCCGGCATCCGCAACCAGAATGTCCTTCGTCTTCCGGCGATGTCGCGTGACGCCTTCCATGCGACAGCGTTTGCACCGGTAGTACCCCCGACCCTCCAGGACGAATTCGGTCTCTCCATGCACGGCACACGGCATGACCACGCTCTCAAGACCAGCCGCTTGGGCGGCGCGGGCCAAGAGAATCCGCCGCGTCGCCGCCGTTTGGAGGCCGAAGCGAGCCAGGCGTCGCCTCACCGTCACCGTGGTGACGCCGAGCTCTGCGGCCATCTCGGCAACCGTTCGCCTTGCAGCCACAAGCCGTTCCAAGCTGGCGCGATCGACGGCAAGAGGGCGCGCGTGCGTGTCGCGGTGGACTGGCGCGAGTCCGTGAGCCTCAATCCAGTACGACACAGTCGACGGCGCCTTGCCGGTTCGTTCCGCGATTTGGTCGATTGTGAGCCCGAGACCCAGTAACAGTTCCAGCGATTCCTTCTCCATCTCGATCCCCTGTTTCCGCTTGCTGATCGAACGTATGTTCGCAGCAAGATCGGACGGAAATCCCTGGAAATAGGCCGCTTCCGGCTCGGAAGCTGTTACAACTTCGTCACACTGCGCGCTCCATGCGCCCGGTGACCGCGCGGATCTGCTCGCGCAGGTTCTCGCGCTCGCGCGCCAGGTCTGAGATCCCCGACGAGCCGGCGCCGCGTGCGCGCCTGATCGCGCGCTCGACGCGCCCGAGCTCGAGCAACAGGCGGGCGTGCTCGAGCGCCTCGACGCTCACTGGGCCGGCACTGCC
>DASYFZ010000574.1:0-2335 GCA_036000295.1 Solirubrobacteraceae bacterium | reverse complement strand
GGAAGCCGCCCGTTGCGCCGGATCCGCTCCTTCAGGGTCTCGCCTTCGACGTACTCGAACACGATGTACGGCCGCCCCTCGTCCTCGCCGGCATCGATCACGCCGACGATGTGGGGATGCGACAGCTGGGCCACGGCGCGGGCTTCCCGCCGGAATCGCTCGAGCTGGTCGGAGTCGCTGGTCACCTCGCGGTTCATCAGCTTGATCGCGACCTGGCGCTCGAGCGTCTCGTCGAGCGCGCGATACACGGTCGACATCCCGCCTGCCCCGATTCTGGCCTCCAGTCGATAGCGGCCATTGAGCGTGGTGCCGAGCAGTGTGGTCATCTAGTAGCCCCTATTTTGCGCCAACTGCCCGTCGTTTACACGGAAAAATCCTGGATTCGCGCCGATCTCATCGCGAAATCTCCCCCTCTCGCGCCTCGCGACGCAGACGTCGGGCGACGAGTCCGGCCAACGCCACCCGGTAGGCCGCATACGGCAGCAGCGAGCGGTCGCGCTCGACCTGGCGGATCAGCCACGTCGACCCCAGGGTCGAGGCGAACGCGGCGAGCGCGCCGGCGGCGAACGGCACGGCGGTGCCGGGCGGCAGCCCGCGGCGCTTGAGCCGCCATCCCTTGAGCGCGGTCGCGCCCGCGATCACCGGCAGCGCCGCGTGGCGCGACAGCCGGTTGGCGTCCTCGCGCGTGAACCGCCGGGCCCTGGCCGCTGCGAGCGTCGCGCCGTTGCGCGAGATCCCCGGCACGAGCGCGCACGCCTGGGCCACCCCCAGCAACAGCGCATCGCATGCCCCGGCCTCGGTGTGCGTGCGCTCCTGGGGCGCGCGGTCTGACCATGCCATCGCGATCGCGCCGATCACGAGCGCCGCGCCGATCGTCGGCGGCGTTCCGAAGCGGCCCTCGATCGGGCGCTCGAGTGTGTAGCCCACGACAGCCGGCGGGGCAAACGAAAGCGCGATCAGCGCCAGCCGGCGCGCGTTCAGCCCACGCACCGCCGCATCGACCTCGTCGCGCAGCGTGATCAGCAGCGCCGCCGCCGTGCCGGCGTGCACCACCACCTCGAACGACTTGCGCAGCTCGTCGTCGAGCTGGTCGTAGTCCCAATGCAGCAGCCACGGGATCAGCGCGACGTGGCCTGAGGAGGAGATCGGAAGCAACTCGGCGGGGCCGTGCAACGCGCCAAGCGCGATCGCCTGGCCCACCCGCAGCTTTTGGCCGGCGCTACCTCTGGCTGACATCCACGGGTGCCTCGGTGGACTCCACCGGCTCCCCGCTGTGCTGCGCAGACGTTTCCGTGCCAGCGCCCGGAGCTTCCGCCTGACCCCCGGCGCGGCGGCGCGATCGCCTGATCAGCAGATACGCGATCGCCGCCAGTACGAGCAGCACGACCGCGTAGTCGACGTACTCGAGGTGGTGGCGCCAGCTGCTCCAGTTGCTGCCCACCTCGCGTCCCAGCACGCCCAGGCCGCCGATCCAGATGATCGAGCCGGCCAGCGCGGCCAGGAAGAAACGCACGAACGGCATCTCCGCCACGCCGGCCGCATACGGGAACGCCGCCCGCGCGAGCGGGATCATCCGCGACACGAAGATCGCGGGCGCGCCGTGGCGTTCGGCCCAGCGATGAGCGCGGTCGAGCTTCTGCCGGTTGACGTGCAGTTTGCTGCCCTGGCGCTCCAGCAGCTCGCGGCGCCCGTAGTAGCCGATCGCGTAGGCAATCGAAGCCCCGGCCATGTCTCCCACTACGCCCGCCACGATGATTCCGGGCAGCGTGAGGTTGCCGTTGTAGACGTCGAAGCCCGCGAACAGCATCACCGGCTCGGTGCCCGGCACGCCAATCACGCCAGTGGTCGCCGTCAGCACCGCCACGCCCGCATAGCCAAGGCTGTCGATCACATTCGTGGCCAGGTTGATCAGCGGCCCGCTCAGGGATGCAAACACGGCAAGCATGCGCCAAGAGCGTAGCGGGCACCGGGCGGCCGACAAGTCGCGTGTTGTTAGGGTTCGCCGCTGCTCGTGACGATCCCCCTGTTCGACACCGCGACGCTGCAGGCGCCGCTACACAAGATCATCAACGAACGGATCGGCGAGGTGATCGAGCGTGGTGCCTTCATCCTCGGTCCGGAGGTGCAGGCGTTCGAGCGCGAGTTCGCCGACTACCTCGGGGTGCGGCATGTCGTTGGCGTCGGCAACGGCACTGACGCGATCACGATCGGGCTCAGGGCGCTCGGCGTGCAACCGGGCGACGAGGTCGTGGTGCCCTCGTTCACGTTCTACGCGACGGCCGAAGCGACCGTCACGGCCGGGGCGCGGCCGGTGTTCTGCGACGTCGACCCCGAC
>DASYFZ010000409.1:0-3180 GCA_036000295.1 Solirubrobacteraceae bacterium | reverse complement strand
ATCGGGTGCGAGACGACGAATGTGAGCTTGTCGCGGCCCTGTAGCGCCAGCTCGCCGAGCGCGGCTCCCTCCCACAGACCAGAGTTCGACTCGCTGGAGTCGTAATGCGCACACATCTGCTCGGCGACCTGACAGCGGTGAAGTAAAGCTCTGATGTTCACGCCCATCAGCGCCGCCGGAATCAGGCCGAAGTACGAGAGCACCGAGTAGCGCCCGCCGATGTCGGGCGGGTTGATGAACGTCCGCCGCAGGCCGTCGTCGCGGGCGATCGCCTCGAGCGGACTCCCGGGGTCGGTGACCACGACGAATTGGTGTGGGCCCGCCATCGTCTTGAAATGCCGGTAGTGCGACAGCGTCTCGATCGTCCCGCCGGACTTGGAGGACACGATGAACATCGTTTTCTCGACGTCGATCGACTCCTGCACGGCGAGCACCGCGTCGGGGTGGGTCGAGTCCAGCACCTGCAGACGCAGGCCGTCTGGTAGGTCTCCGTAGGAGCGCCGGATCACCGCTGGGCCGAGCGAGGAGCCGCCCATCCCCAGCAGGACGGCGTCGGTGAACCCTTCGTCGCGGACTTCGCGGACGAACTCGTCGATGAACGGCGCCTGCTCGAGCATCGCTTCAGACACGGTGAGCCAGCCGAGCCGATCCTCGATCTCGGGGACCCCCGGACCTCCCCACAGCGACGGGTCGCGCTGCCAGATGCGCTTGGCGACCGAGTCGCCGACGGCCTTCTTGACCCGCTCGGCGACCGGCTTCTCGAGGTCGGGCGGCAGGTTGGACTGGATCCTCGGCGGGCGGCCCGTGGCGACCGCCGCGCGGCGCTCCTCGATCCCGGCCAGCAGCTCGTTCATCGCGTCCTCGAACTGCTTGACCCCGTCGATGAGCAGCTCCTCGGTGACCTGGCGCATGTCGATTCCCGCGGCTGCGAGCGCCTCGAGCGCGTCGGTGGGGTCCTGGTCGGCGGTCGGTCCAGTCACCTCGCTGTGGTCGGCGGCGGCGAGCAGCGTCGCCATCGGCATCGTGTTGACGGTGTGCGGCGCGACCAACCCGTCGACGTACATCGTGTCGGGGTACTGCGGGTTCTTGGTTCCGGTCGATGCCCACAGCGGCCGCTGGACGGCCGCGCCGGCGTCGCGCAGGGTGTCCCAGCGGGGACCGGAGAAGAGCTCCTTGAAGCGGCGGTACGCGGCGCGGGCATTGGCTAGCGCCGCGGTCCCCGCAAGGTCGGTGCGCCCTAGCTCCTCGAGCTTGCGGTCGACGAGGGTGTCCACGCGCGAGACAAAGAACGACGCAACTGAGTTGACGTCGAGCGAGAGTCCCTCGGCGTGGCGGCGCTCCAGCCCTCGGATGTAGGCCTCGGCGATCGCCTGATAGGACTCGACCGAGAACAGCAGCGTCACGTTGACGTTGATGCCCTCGTAGATCGCCTGTTCGATCGCGCCCTCGCCTTCCGGCGTACCGGGGATCTTGATCATCACGTTGGGGCGGTCCAGCGCCTTCCAGTAGGTGCGCGCGGCGTCGATCGAGCGCTGCTCGTCGTGGGCCATGTCCGGGTCGACCTCGAGCGAGACGAAGCCGTCGCGGCCGTTCGACTCGCGATGCACGTCGATCAGGACGTCGGCGGCGAGCTGCACGTCGCGCACGGCGATCCGGTCGTAGATCGTCTTGGCGTCCAGCTGCTCGCGCGCGTACTGGACGAGCTCGTCGTCGTAGTCCTTGGAGCCGAGGATCGCCTTGGCGAAGATCGACGGGTTCGACGTCACACCGCGAAGCGAATCCTCCAATACCAGCCGCTCGAGCTCGCCGCTCTCGATCAGGGAGCGGCGGATCTGATCGAGCCACACGCTGACGCCGGCCTCGGTGAGTCGCTTCAGTCGCGGATTGACCTCGGTCGCGGTGCTCATCTTGCCCCCTCCGGTTTACGTTTTTGCTCGCTTCACCACGGCGCGTGCCGTCTCGGCGACGTTCTCGGGCGTGAAGCCGAAGTGCTTGTACAGCGCGCTCGCCGGCGCGGAAGCACCGAACGTCTCCATCCCGATCGCCTCGCCCAGCTCGCCGACCCAGCGATGCCACCCGAATGTGGCAGCCGCCTCGACCGACACCCGGGCCCGGCAGGATGGCGGCAGCACCTCGTCGCGGTACGCCTCATCCTGAGCGGCGAAGTGCTCCATGCAGGGCATGCTGACGACGCGCGTAGCGATGCCCTCGGACTCGAGGATGTCCGCGGCGAGCGTGCAGATGTGCACCTCGGTGCCCGTCGAGATCAGGATCAGGTCGGGCTCGGGCTCCTTGTAGGAGAAGCGCAGCACATAGGCCCCGCGCTCGATCGCGTCGGTGGGGATCGCCGACGGGTTCCAGGTGGGCACGCCCTGGCGCGACAGGACCAGCGCAGTCGGGCTGTCCTTGGTGGCGATCGCATAGCGCCACGCCAGCGCGGTCTCGTTGGCGCCGGCGGGACGGACCACCGACAGAGTCGGCATCGCCCGCAGGCCCGCGAGATGCTCGATCGGCTGGTGGGTCGGGCCGTCCTCCCCCAAGCCGATCGAGTCGTGCGTGTAGACAAAGATCGATCCCAGCTTCATCAGCGCCGCGAGCCTGACCGAGCCGCGCATGTAGTCGCTGAACGTGAAGAACGTCGCGCCGAACGCCCGCAGGTAGTGCAGGTTGAGCCCGTTGACGATCGCGCCCATGGCGTGCTCGCGGATCCCGAAGTGCAGGTTGCGCCCGCCGTAGTCGCCGGGCTCGACGCTGTCGGCGTCGTCGACCAGCGTCAGCGTGGACGGAGCCAGGTCAGCCGATCCGCCAACGAGCTCCGGGACCTGCGCGGCCGCCCACTGGATCACGGTCTGCGATGACTTGCGAGTGGCGGTCATCGAACCCGACGCGTGGAAGCGCGGAACCTCTGCGTCCCAGCCCGGCGGCAGCTCACCGCGCACCAAGCGGTTGAAGAACTCGGCCAGCTCCGGATGCGCCTCGGTGTAGGCGTCGTAGCGCTTGTTCCACTCGGCTTCCTGCTCGGCTCCGCGCTCGAGCGTTTGGCCGCGGAAGTGCTTGAGCGCGTCCTCGGGCACGAAGAACGGCTCCTGGGACGGCCAGCCCATCGCCTCCTTGGTGAGCTTGATCTCCTCCTCGCCAAGCGGAGAGCCGTGGGCGCCGGCGGTGTCGTGCTTGTTCGGG
>DASYFZ010000371.1:0-1997 GCA_036000295.1 Solirubrobacteraceae bacterium | reverse complement strand
CGCTACAGTAGCGACATGCCCCGGGGATCGGACCACGCCGAGCGCGTGCATCCCACTCTGATCTTGTTGGTCCTGTCGCTCGCGGGGCTGTCGTACGCGATCCTCAGCTCGGCGGTAATACCGGCGTTGCCGACCCTCGAGCACGACCTCCACACCACCGAGACGGGCGTTACCTGGCTGCTCACCGGCTTCCTCCTGTCGGCGTCGGTCGCGACGTCGATCATCGGCCGCCTGGGTGACATGTACGGCAAGGAGCGTCTGCTCGTTTACACGTTGATCATCCTCGCCTTCGGCACGCTGCTGGCTGCGGTGTCGAACTCCCTAGGGGTGTTGATCGTCGCGCGCGTGATCCAAGGCGCCGGCGGCGGGATCTTCCCGCTGGCGTTCTCGATCGCGCGGGACGAATTCCCGCGCGAGCGCGTCGCCGGCAGCATCGGCCTGATCTCCTCGATCCTGGGTGTCGGCGGCGGCGCCGGTCTCGTGATCGGCGCGCTGATCCTCGAGCACCTCAGCTGGCACTGGCTGTTCTGGCTGCCGCTGATCGTGACGGTTCTGGCAGCAGTGTTCACCTGGCGCTTCATCCCGGAGTCGCCCATCCGCGCTCCGGGACGCGTGAACTGGCTGGCGGCGACGCTGATGTCGATCGGCATCTGCAGCATCCTGATCGCGATCGCCCAGACGACCGTGTGGGGCTGGGGCGGGTGGCAGACGTGGTCCTTGTTCGCCTTCGGGGCGCTGGTGTGCGTGGCCTGGGTGGCGGTCGAGGTGCACAGCGACAGCCCACTCGTCGACATGACGATGATGCGCATCCGCGGCGTCTGGACCACCAACCTCGTCGCATTCCTGCTGGGCGCCGGCATGTACGCCTCGTTCATCGTCTTCCCGCAGTTCGCGCAACTGCCCAAGAGCACCGGTTTTGGCTTCGGGGCCTCGGTCGTGGTGTCGAGCCTCTACCTGCTGCCCTCCGCGCTCGGGATGGGCCTGCTCGGCACGCAGGCCGGCCGCGTCGCCCGGCGCTACGGCTCAAAGCTCGCGCTGATCGTGGGCACCGGCGTCACTGCGGTGTCGTTCGGCTTCCTGTGGGTCGCTCACGCTCACCCATTCGAGATGCTGATCTCGGCCGCGCTGCTCGGCATCGGCATCGGCCTGGCATTCGCCGCGCTGGGGAACCTGATCGTGCAGGCCGTCCCGGCCACCCAGACCGGTATCGCCACCGGCATGAACACCGTGATGCGCACGCTCGGTGGCGCCCTTGGCGGTCAGATCTCGGCGACGTTCATCGCCGACAACGTGGCCCATGGACAGCCGACCGTGACCGGGTTCAACCTGACGTTCGCAATGGCGACGCTTTTTCTGATCGTCTGCATGCTCACCGCATTCCTCGTTCCCGGGCGCCAGGCAACCGCCGAGGCTCGCGAGCGCGAAGAGGAGCACCTCGCGCGCCAGCAAGACGAGCTGGTCCGCGAGGCCGCGGTCAGGTAGTCGGCTAGGCGCCCGGGGCGCCCAGCGTCGACCGCAGCGTCCGCGCGAACCGCCGCGCCCGATCGGTGCCGCGGCGCCCCGCCCACGGATGCGGCCCGACCGCCCAGGGATGCCACCCCAGCGTTCCGTAGTGCTCGCGGACGACCGCCTTGAGCTCACCACGGTGCTCGCCGCAGGCGTAGCGCTGCGGCCCGTACATCCCGCGGCCGTGCCAGGTCAGCCAGCGTCCGGGCTCGGCGTCGACGTACTCGCCGTGGCGGAGGTCGAGCAGCTGGCGCTCAAGCGACACCTGCGTGTCGGGATCCGGACGCGCCCCGCACACCTCGCACTTGAACACCACCGAGACCGGCATGGGTTCAGGGACGATAACCGGTGGTGAGCTCGGCGCCCGGCTTGCGCCACTTCGGTTCAACGTCGTAGGTGCGCCGGATCCGGCGCGCGCGCAGGTACCTGACGACGGGTCCGTGCGCGAACCTGGCGGTTTTCGCATACCGCCGTGCCGCGGCATCGGGCTC
>DASYFZ010000330.1:0-2827 GCA_036000295.1 Solirubrobacteraceae bacterium | reverse complement strand
TTGATGACGAGGCTGCTCGCGAGGCCGATCGTCCACAGAACTACGAGATACCGGATCGTCGGGCCAAGAGCCCACAGGAGCGGCGCGATCGCCAGCAAGAGGATGAGCTGCCCTGCGGTCGCGAGCGGGCCCGCCAGGGCGATCCAGCCCAGCTGCTTCCAGGACAACCCGGATCGATCGAAGCGACACACGCCCGCGATCCGGACCCCGCGAGTGGCCAGCACGCTGAAATGGACCGTGACGCCTCCGCGCTTGACCGTCAACCACGGACCCCTGCCGACCATCACGAACGATTGGCGTCTCGCGGTCAACCAGACGGCGCCGGCATGTCCCAGTTCGTGCAGGAGGGTCGACAGCGGCTGGATTACGAACTGCACGGTCGTGGCTACCACCAGCCAGGTCGTGAAGCTGGGGGCGACGCCGAATCCGTACTGGCTGACGATTAGCGCCGCGGCCGCGAGCACCATGGCTGCGGCGTCGGGCCCAGAGATTGGCTGACGTAGCCTCGACACCTGTGTGTCTGTCGGCCACTCGGCACGTGGGCTTGAGCCCGCGGGCTACCGGCTCAGCGCGCCCAACGTCTGTCGCCTGCTGAACATCGCGCCTGCCAGTTCAGGCCAGACGCGTGGGCAACGTGGGCCGTTTACCTGTTCGTTTCTGCCGGTGTGCGTCGAGGCCTGTGCGCGGGCCTTCGCCGGTGCCGGTCACCCAATCTCGGTGTCTGATGGTCACGGGCTCGTGCGCGCGCCTGGTCGGCATCCGGGAGCGGAACGCCTCCGAGCGGGCGGTCTGGCGAGGGGCGTGGCGGCCCCGGACCGGCCCCGCCGCCACCTGACTCAGAAGTACCTGGGGATGGGTCCGAAGGCTGGTACAGCAGGCCAGGGACAAACATCAAGGCGATGACGCCAACGAGGAACAACAATGTCAACAGCTCCTTGCCGGCGCCGTGGTCCGGTAGCGGCAGCACGCGCTGGCGGGCGACCCCAACGAGAACCGCCATGAAGGCGGGCAACGCAAGGCCGGCGAATGACGCGCGAACCCAGAAATGCGATCGCCTCTGCCGCCCGGACCCGACCGCAATCCAGAGCGCCACGAGCCAGGGCTCCAGGAACACCACGGTCATGATCACGAAGCTTGTAAAGCGACCCACCGTGCCGGAAGCGTAATCCCACATAGATCCAGCCACAAGCCGCGTCCCAACGCTCGGCCAGAACCCACCGACCGGGGCGCAGCAACGGAGCCGGCACTCAGAACCGATGTCGGGTGTGGCTGAAGCCACCCTTGGCGAAGGCAAGCACTTTCGCTGGGCGGACGGCAAACACGAGCGCTGTTCCTGCGTCGTGTCGAAAACCATCCTCATTGACCTCGTATTGCCATCGGCCGTCCCACTTCTGCGCCCACGCCGCGGCGAGCCGGTCGAGCTGCTGCGTGTCGGTGACGCGGACCGCCTCGCCCTCGATGACCACGTCGAGGCCGCTCTGCCATTCGTTGGTGCCGGTGGTCAGCGCGACGTGCGGGTTGCGGTCGAGGTTGCGCGCCTTTTGCTCGTCGGGGCCCGTGGAGAAGTGCAGCGCGTCGTCGAGCCAAACGGCGACGAGGGGCGTCACGTGCGGTCGGCCGTCTGAGCGGACGGTCGAGATCCAGAAGATCTCGGCCTGCTTGATCGCCTCGAGCGTGTCCTCCCAACTGGTGGGCTGTGCTGCTGGTTCGCTGAAGCGGGTGTCGAGCTCTGTGCGGGGTGTAGTCATCGCGGGGTTTGCTCTCGGGGTCGGCGGGTGGTGGCTAGGCGGCGCTGGTGGGGCGTTCGTCCGTTGGCGCGTAACGGTGGTGCAGCGAAAGCGGGTTGCCGTCAGGGTCCAGGCAGATCGCCTGCCAGCAGACGCCGGAGTCAAACGTGTCGCTGATGAAACGCACGCCCTTTGCCTCGAGTTGCTCTCGCGCGACAGCTACGTCGGCGACCTGCAGAGCGATCGGCATCGCGTTGCTCGAGAAGGTGCCGCCGAAGTCTTCGGTGCGCATGATCGCCAGCGTCAGGTTGCCGGCCTGGTACTCGGCGCCGGGACGCGTCCCGTAGCGCTTGACGAACGGCAGGCCGAGCGTGTCGCCGTAGAAGGTGGTCATTGCGTCGAAGTCCTGCGCCGGGATGCAGACGAAGTCCACGCCGGTGATGAGGGGGGAAGGATCGGTCATATGGCGTAGACCTCCGTCGGGCCGCCGACTCATCGCTCCATGGCTGACCGAGCTCGGACGACCTCAGCACGTCGGCCGGTTACGCGCGCGCCGGCTTTGGCGCCGGCGGAGCTGGGCGGCCGCCGGCGCTGACGAAGTCCCGCGACCGCACGAGCGCGTACCCCGCTACGGAGCCGACCGCTGCCACGGCGACGGACACCAGCGCGATCGTGTTGAAGCCGGTCACGAACGCATGGTGCGCGGCGTTGACCACTTTGTCTTGGGCGGCGGGCGGCACTGCCTGCAGCGCCCGCCCGGTCCCGCCTGACGCGACGGCCCGCGCGAGTTCATGAACGTGCGCTGACGCCGGTGTGCCCGCGACCAGCGGGTTGAGCGTCGATTCGATCTTGGACTGGAAGATCGAGCCGAGGCCGGCGATCCCGGTTGCAAGCCCGAGCTGGCGAGCAGTGTTGCTCGCGCCCGACGCCATGCCGCTCAGCTGTGGGAGGACCACGCCGACGGCGGTCGACGCCAGCGCGGGTGTGGCGAGGCCGATCCCGATGCCGGCCAGGATCTGGCCGGGTAGCAGTGCCGTCCATCCGGACGTGTCAGACAGGTTCCCCATCAGCAGCAACCCGACTGTCACGAATGCGAGTCC
>DASYFZ010000313.1:0-2344 GCA_036000295.1 Solirubrobacteraceae bacterium | reverse complement strand
CCAACGCGCTCGCGTTGCTGCAAGCGCCGGACGGGTCGCTGAGCGGCGATGCCGATCAGGCCGGCGGGCACGTCGAGCGGATGATCGACGCGATCGGGAGGCTCGCGCCACGCTTCGAGCACCAAGCCGACTACCTCGACGCGGTCCGCGCCGACCTGCGGACGTGGGCAACCGGCGGCTTTGAGCGTCCGGACTTCACCGCCTCGCTGGAGGCGTTCAGGCCCGAGCGCCATCGTGAGGATGGCATCGAGAACCTCGTCGTGTTCCCGATGTACAAGCAGAACGGATCGCGCGACACGTGCTTTGAGGCCCTGATCGTCCGAGTCCCGTGGCCCGAGCACGTGGCCGAGCTCGAGCGCGCGCGCTACGACAACCCCAAGTTCGTACCGGTCGAGCTGGTCGATGCGACCCGCGGCTACGACAGCGAGTGCGCGACGCTGTTCCCCGAGACCGTGTCGGTCGCCGGTCGCCCGGTCAACAACTTCGGTGCGATCTTCTGTGATCGCGAATCTGCGCGCCTGCGCCGGGTCGCCGGGGAGGCGGCCGACCTGCTGGCGCTCAACCTGCCGCCCGACGCCGCGTGCATGCTGGCGCGGCCCGACATCTCTCAGCAGGCCTACATCCTGTGGGACCTGATCCACGACCGCGCCCACAGCCACGGCGACCTGCCGTTTGACCCGTTCATGATCCGCCAGCGCGCGCCGTACTGGATGTACGCGCTCGAAGAGCTGCGTTGCGACCTGACGGCGTTCACTCAGGCGCTCGAGCTCGAGGCCGACGGCGTCGCGGCGGCGCGCTACGTCCAGTACGCGATCCTGCTCGACCGGCTGCTGCGCTTTCCGATCACCGGACCGCGGGTGCGCAACTACGACGGGCTCGGCGGCCAGCTGCTGTTTGCCTACCTGCACCGGCACGGATACCTGCACTGGACCGACAACCGGTTGACGATCGAGTGGGAGCGCGTCAGCGAGGGCGTGGCAGCTCTGCACGGCGAGGTTCAGGAGCTATACCGGTCGGGCATCGACCGCACCAAGCTCCAGCACTGGGCGGCTGCGCACGATCTGGTCGCCGCGAGCGTGGCGCCGGCCACGGGCTCGATGTGGGCGTCGCGCGTGCGCGAGCTCGCCGACGTGGAAGATCCTCGGCCGTACGTGGACCTCGTACTCGAGGACGAGTTCCCGCTGTCGATCTTCTACAGCTCGCTGAAGACGAAGCTGGCGGCCTGAAGCCCGTCCGCATGGCTCGCGTAAGCTGCCCGCCGTGAGCAGCTCCCGAGGGTTCGCGTCCGACAACAGCGCCACGGTGCACCCGGCGGTGCTCGCGGCGATCGCGCGCGCCAATGTCGGGCACGCGTTCGGCTATGGCCACGACGAGTACACCCATCAGGTCGAGGCTCGCTTCACCGAGCAGTTCGGGCCCGACGCGCGTGCATTCTTCGTGTTCAACGGAACCGGCGCCAACGTGCTGTGCCTGCGCGCAACGTGCCGTCCGTGGGAGGGCGTGATCTGTGCGCAGACCGCGCACCTCAACGTCGACGAGTGCGGCGCCCCCGAGGCGATCGCCGGCGTCAAACTGCTGACCGCCGGTGCGAAGGACGGCAAGCTCACGCCCGAGTTGGTCGAGCGAATGCTCGTGCGCATCGGCGACGAGCACGTCTCGCAGCCGCGCCTGATCTCGATCTCGCAGTGCACGGAGCTTGGGACGGTGTACACGCGCGGCGAAGTGCTCGAGCTAGCCGAGCTGGCGCACGCCAACGGGATGCTGCTGCACATGGACGGTGCGCGCCTTAGCAACGCCGCTGCGGCGCTCGGCATGTCGTTCGTGGAGTTCACAACCGGCGCCGGCGTCGACGTGCTGTCGTTCGGCGGCACCAAGAACGGGCTGCTGGGGGCCGAGGCGGTGGTGTTGCTCGATCCGCGCCTCGCGAAGGGTTTCGAGTACCTGCGAAAGCAGACGCTGCAACTTGCGTCGAAGATGCGCTTCCTCGCTGCGCAATTCGACGCGCTGCTCACCGACGATCTGTGGCTGCGGTGCGCCACTCAGGCCAACTCGATGGCCTCCCAGCTCGCCAAGGCGATCGACGACCTGCCGAACCTGACGATCACACGCCCGGTGCAGACCAACGCCGTGTTCGCGACGTTGCCGGCGGCCGCCACCGAGCAGCTGCAGGCCGAGTTCCCGTTCTACGTGTGGGACGAGGGCGTCGGCGAGGTGCGGTGGATGTGCTCCTGGGACACCACCGAGGACGACGTCGACGACTTCTCCTCGGCGATCCGCGCGCTGCTGCTGGATTGATGCCGGGAAGCTGGGTCCCCGACGCCGACGGCTCCGGGTTCGGGATCGA
>DASYFZ010000310.1:0-5936 GCA_036000295.1 Solirubrobacteraceae bacterium | reverse complement strand
TCGAGTACGTGCGCGAGTACGGCTATGACCCCGAGAAGGTTCAGGGCTTCGCGTTCGGGATGGGGATCGAGCGGATCGCGATGCTCAAGCACGGCGTGCCCGACCTGCGGCTGCTCTACGACAACGACGTCCGCTTCCTGGCGCAGTTCGGCTGATGCGCGTTCCCCTGAATTGGCTGCACGAGTACAGCCACCCAGAGCTCGATGCCGCCGCGCTCGCGGAGCGTCTGGCGATGACCGGTACCGAGGTCGAGCGTGTCGAGCGCTACGGCGTCACCGGGCTCGAGCATTTCGTCGTCGGCAAGGTGCTCGAGGCCGGCAAGCACCCCGACGCCGACCGGCTCAGCGTGTGCCTGGTCGACATCGGAGCGGGGTCGCCCTCGCAGATCGTCTGCGGCGCGCCGAACGTCGCCGCCGGGCAGACGGTGGCGGTCGCGACGCCCGGCGCCGTGATGCCCGACGGCACCACGCTGCGCAAGGCCAAGCTGCGCGGGATGGAGTCAAACGGGATGATCCTGGCCGAGGACGAGCTGGCGATCGGCACCGATCACGCCGGGATTCTCGTGCTCGACGAGGACCACCTGACGCCGGGCATGGCGCTCGCCGACGTGATCCCGATCTCGACCGATGTGCTGGTACTCGAGATCACGCCCAACCGGCCCGACTGCCTGGGGATCTACGGCGTCGCCCGCGAGGTGCACGCGGCGACGGGTGCCCCGCTGGCGCGTCCGCCGTGGGCCGACGACCCGGGGACCGCCGGAGAGGTGCAGGGCGTCGAGATCGTCGTCGAGGTCCCGGATCTGTGCCCGCGGTTCACCGCGCGCGTGTTCGAGAACGTGGAGATCAAGCCGAGCCCGCCGTGGCTGAAGGCGCGGCTGATGGCGGCCGGTCAGCGCCCGATCTCAAATGTCGTCGACATCACCAACTACGTGATGCTGCTCACGGGCCAGCCGCTGCACGCGTTCGACCTCGACCGGGTCGCCGGGGCGCGCCTGACCGTGCGCGCCGCTCACCCGGGCGAGACGATGACCACGCTCGACGGCCAGACGCGCACGCTCGATCCCGAGATGGTGCTGATCGCCGACGACGAGGGACCGACGTCGATCGCCGGGGTGATGGGCGGCGCGCGATCGGAGGTCGAGCCGACCACGACGCGCGTGCTGATGGAGATCGCGAACTGGAACGGGCCCAACATCCACCGCACGTCGCTGCGGCTGGGGCTGCGCACCGAGGCCTCGGCGCGCTTCGAAAAGCAGCTTCAGCCGGAACAGGCACTCGAGGCCCAGGCGGTCGCCACGCAGCTGATGATCGACCTGTGCGGCGCAACCGTCGCGCCCGGCACGATCGACGTCGGCGGTCCGGGGCCGCCGCTGAAGACGATCCGCCTGCGCGACGCGCGAGTGGAGGGGCTGCTCGGCGCGCCGATCGCGCGCGAACGCTGCAAGCAGATCCTCGAGGCACTCGAGTTCGAGGCTGTCGACGCAGCCGACGGCCTCGACGTCACCGTGCCCGCGTTCCGCCGCGCCGACGTGACCCGCGAGGCTGACCTGGTCGAGGAGGTCGCGCGGATCGACGGCCTCGAAAAGCTCCCCGCGACGCTGCCCTCCCGGCACGGCGCCTCCGGGCGGCTGACCGACGTCCAGCGGATGCGGCGGCGCGCATCCGACGCGCTCGCCGCCCAGGGCATCCACGAGGTCGTCGGCTGGAGCTTCGTCGCGCCCGACCTCGCCGACCGCCTGCGCCTCCAGGACCATCGCGCGCTCGAGCTCGAGAACCCGATGTCGGCCGAGCAGTCGCAGCTGCGCACGACCCTGCTGGGATCGCTGCTCGACGTGGCGCGGCGAAACCGCTCCCAGGGGGCGACGACGCTGCGCCTGTTCGAGGCAGGCCCCGTGTACTTCCCGACCGACGCCGGGCAGCTTCCGAATGAGCGCTATCACGTCGGCGCGGTCCTGCTCGGCGCGGTGCGCCCGCCGACCTGGCGCGAGCCCGCGCCGCGAGCCGCGGACTTCTTCGCGGCCAAGGGAGCCCTGCAGGGGCTGCTCGACGTCCTGCGCACGCCGTGGTCGGTGCAGCCCGGGCAGCAGCCGTTCCTGCACCCCGGGAAGTCGGCGACGATCATCGTCGGCGGCGAGCCCGTCGGGTGGCTCGGTGAGATCCATCCGCTGGTTGCGCAGCAGTGGGAGCTCGAAGAGGCCGTCGCGGCGTTCGAGCTCGATCTCGACGCCGTGCCGGTGCCGGCGACGCCGCTGTACGAGGACGTCACGAGCTTCCCGGAGGTCCGTGAGGACCTCGCGGTGATCGTCGGACAGGACGTCGCGGCTGCGGACGTACTTGCGGTGGTTCGGCGCGCCGGCGGGCCGCTGCTCGCCCGCGCGGAGGTGTTCGACGTCTACCGCGACGAGCAGCGGATCGGTGCCGGCAACGTGTCGCTGGCGCTCCGGCTCGCGTACCGCGCGCCGGACCGGACCCTGACCGACGAGGAGGTCGCCGCGCGCCGCGAGGCGATCACCAAGGCGCTCGCCGACGAGCTGTCTGGGCGGGTCCGTGCCTCCTAGCGTTTCCGTCTTCGGCGCCGCGGGTTTCACGGGCGCGCTGACGGCCCGGCTAGTGCACCGCCACCCCGCGTTCGAGCTGCGCGCGATCACGGCTCGCAGCGACGTCGGCACGAGGCTCGACGAGCTGTATCCGTTTCACCGCGTGCCGCTGACGCTCGAAGAGCTCGACATCGACCGCCACGCGGAGATCGACGCGGCGATCGTCGCCTACCCGCACGGCGCCGCCGCGCCGCTCGTGGCGCAGCTGCGCGAGCGTGGCGTCCGGGTCGTCGACCTCAGCGCCGACTTCCGCCTGCGCGACCCCTCCGTGTACGCCGAGTGGTACCACGAGCATGACGCGCCCGAGCTCATCGAGCAGGCCGTCTACGGCCTGCCGGAGCTCTACCGCGAGCAGGTGCGCGAGGCGGCGATCGTAGCCAATCCCGGCTGCTACCCGACGGCGACGTTGCTCGCGCTCGCGCCGCTGGCGCGCGCGGGCATCATCGGAGACGTGGTCGTCGACGCCAAATCCGGCGTCTCGGGAGCGGGCCGCGCCGCGACGGCCAAGACCCATTTCGTGACCGTCGACGAGAACCTCAACGCCTACGGAGTCCCGCGTCATCGCCACACGCCGGAGATCGAGCAGGAGCTCGGCGCGATGGGCGCCGATGTCCGGATCACGTTCACCCCGCATCTGGTGCCGCTCGATCAGGGCGAGCTCGTGTCGTGCTATGTGACACCCGCCAACGGGATCGCCGACGTCGACGTCGATCGGCTGTACGCGGACGCCTACGGCGACGAGCAGTTCGTCGAGCTGGCGCCGGGTCCGCCCGGCGTCCGCGACGTCCGCGAGACCAACATCTGCCGCATCTCGGTGCACCGCGACGAGCGCACCGGGCGGATCATCGTGTTCGGCGCGATCGACAACCTCTGGAAAGGGGCGGCATCGCAGGCGATCCAGAACCTCAACCTGATGTTCGATCGCCCGGAGGGGGAGGGGATCGAGTGAGCGGCTTCTTCGGCTCGCGCTGGATCGAGGCGCCGGCTCACGCCACCGAGGTCGACGGGGGCCTGCCGCAGGGATTTCGAGCGGCGGGGGTCGCGTGCGGGCTCAAGCCCAGTGGCGCGCTCGACCTCGGCCTGCTCGCGTCGAGCTCCGCGAAGACGACCAGCGCTGCGCGATTCACCCGTTCTGGCACGCAGTCGGCGCCGGTGCTCCTGTGCCGCGAGCGAGTGCAGCTGGACGCGATTCGCGCGGTCGTCGTCAACTCCGGAAACGCGAACGCCGCCACCGGCCGCCGTGGTTTCGAGGACGCCGCCAAGATGCAGGGTGCCGCAGCCCTGGCGTCCGGCGTGGGGAACGAGGGCGCGGTCGCCGTCGCCTCGACCGGGGTGATCGGCGTCCCGCTCGACATGAGCTCGGTCACCACCGGGATCGTGCGCGCTTGCCACGAGCTGCGGCCGGACGGTGACGCCGACTTCGCCGACGCGATCCGGACCACCGACGCGTACGCCAAGCGGGTCTGTCTCGACGTGGAGCTCGCCGGCGGTCCCGTCCGCCTCACCGCCCAGGCGAAGGGCGCCGGGATGATCTCGCCCGGGTTTGCGACGCTGCTGTGCTTCGTGCAGAGCGACGCCGTGCTGTCGGCCGAGACGTGTGATCTGTTGCTCGGCGTCACCGTCAAGCGCTCGTTTGACCGGATCAGCGTCGACGGCCAGCTGTCAACGTCGGACACCGTGATCATGCAGTGCAGCGGCGAGTCCGGCGTCGAGGTCGCGGCGCAGACCGACGACGAGCTTCGCTTCGGCGAGGCGCTGGACGCGGTGCTGCGCCAGCTGGCGTTGTCGATCGCCCGCGACGGAGAGGGGGCCCGGCGGATCGGAAGGGTCGTGGTCCGCGGCGGGGACGACCGCGCCGTGGAGGCCGTTGCTCGCGCGGTCGCCGACTCCCCGCTCGTCAAGACCGCGCTGTACGGCGGCGACCCCAACTGGGGCCGGATCGCCCAGGCGATCGGGATGGCGCTGCCCGGCACCGCCCCGCTGCCGTTCGACATCGCGATCGAGGGCGTCCAGGTGTGCTCGGGCGGGGCGGTGGTGCCCCACGACGCCGCAGCGCTGTCGGCGGCGGTGGCCGGCGACGAGGTGGAGTACGAGATCGGGTTGCCCGGGGAGGGCGCCGAGACCGAGCGCTTCTTCTCCGATCTCGGACATGAGTACGTGACGATCAACTCCGAATACACCACCTAGCTGATGCGCGACATCGCCACACTGCTCGAGGCGCTTCCGTACATCCGGGAGTTCTACGGCAAGACCGTGGTGATCAAGTACGGCGGAGCGGCGATGACCGACCCCGCGCTCAAGGAGGAGTTCGCGCGCGACGTGGTGCTGCTCAAGTACGTCGGGATGAACCCCGTGGTGGTTCACGGCGGCGGACCCGACATCACGAGTTACATGCGCCGTCTTGACCTGCCGGTGGAGTTCGTAGACGGTTTGCGTGTTTCTGATGAGCAGACGGTCGAGGTCGCAAAGATGGTCCTCGTCGGGAAGGTCAACAAGGACATCGTGCTCCTGATCAATCGCCACGGCCAACCCGCAGTTGGACTGTGCGGCGACGACGGGCTGCTGTTCCAGGCCAGCCGCCAGTACGCGCCTAGCGGCCAGGACATCGGCTTCGTCGGGCGGATCGACCGCGTCGACGTCAGCGTGTTGACGCACGTGGCGCAGGACTACATTCCCGTGATCGCGAGCGTCGGGGCAGACCGTGAGGGTCGCTCCTACAACATCAATGCGGACGAGGCGGCTGGCGCCGTCGCCAAGGCGCTGCGCGCTTACAAGCTGATGTTCCTCACCGACGTGTCCGGCTGGCTGCGCGATCCCGCCGATCCAGCGTCGGTCGTCTCGGAGGCCGGCGCGGACATGGTCGAAGCCGCGTTGCCGAGCGTTGTCGGCGGGATGCGGCCCAAGCTCCAAGCGTGCGTGACGGCGATCGACGGTGGCGTCAGCTTCGCGCACATCGTCGACGGCCGCGAGCCGCACTCGCTGCTGCTCGAGCTGTTCACCGACGCCGGGCAGGGCACCAAGATCGGGCCCCGGGCATGAGCCTCGCCGAGCTTCGCGCGCTCGAGCAGGCTCACGTGATCGCGACCTACGCGCGTAACCCGGTCGAGTTCGTGCGGGGCTCGGGATGCAAGCTGTGGGACTCCGAGGGCAACGAGTATCTCGACTTCCTGGCGGGGATCTCGGTCGTCAACGTCGGGCACTGCCACCCGCGCGTCGTCCAGGCCGTGCGCGAGCAGGCCGGGCGGCTCACCCACGTGTCGAACCTGTACTACACCGAGCCGGCGATGCGGCTGTCGGCGCGCCTCGCCGAGAGCTCGCTCGGCGGCAAGGTGTTCCTGGC
>DASYFZ010000291.1:0-3433 GCA_036000295.1 Solirubrobacteraceae bacterium | reverse complement strand
AGAGGGTAAGCCCGGACGCATCGGTCACTTGGACCAGGCTGTCGGTCTCCTCGGCCAGCATTTGGAGGGGCTCTGCGAGCACGTGCCTGAGCAATCCAAGCGGATGCTCGAGCCAGCGCTCCCGCGTCTCGGACGGGTCCTTCTCGATCGAGGGCAGCACGTCAATCGGCTCGAGGCCCGTGGCAACCGCGCGCCGCCACGACTCGACGATGGTTGGTCGCAATCCTGCCGTCGCCTCCGGAGAAAGCTCGGCGTCGAGTGCGCCCTCGCCGAGTAGGCGGTCCCAGCGCCTTTGAATCTGCCGAGCGCGTGCGAGCAGATCGGTCCCTGCTTCGACAGCCCGCCACGAAGGCATAGCCACGCTAATCATACGCTCGGGCCGACGTTCCGGCGATCGCTCGCGTCCGTTTTCTGACCGGCGCCAGGGCGGTTCATCCCTCCCTAGGAGGTTTGGCCTGGTTCCGCGGATCGTGCTGCGGGATACTCTCGCGGTGACCGACGTCGATCCGCGCGGTACGCGAGTTATCGTGGCCGACGATGACGTGTTGTTGCGCGAGGGCCTCGCGAGCCTGCTCGAGCGGGGCGGGTACGAGCTCGTCGGCCAGGCGGGTGACGGGTCTGAACTGATGCGGCTGGTGGGCGAGCAGCGCCCCGATCTTGCGGTGATCGATATCCGCATGCCTCCAGCCCATCGGACGGAGGGCCTCGACGCAGCCCAGCTCATCCGCGAACAATTCCCTGAGACGGCGCTGCTGATCCTCTCCGCGCACGTGGAGGTGGAGCACGCGATGACGTTGCTCGCGAGCGGCAGCCGCACCGGCTACATGCTCAAGAGTCGCGTCACCGACGTCGACGAGTTCCTCGACGCGGTGGGGCGAGTCAGTCGCGGCGGGTCGGTCGTCGACCCCGCTCTGGTTCAGGAACTCGTCGCGATGCGGGATGTCGAGGATCCCCTCGAGGAGCTCACCCGTCGCGAGCGCGACGTGCTCGCGCTGATGGCCGAGGGACGCTCCAACGCCGGCATCGGGCGGCGCCTCTGGATCACAGAGGGAACCGTTGAGAAGCACGTGCACAGCATCCTGACCAAGCTCAGCCTGCCCGAGACCGACGACGACCACCGCCGGGTGCTTGCGGTGGTCGCGTTCCTCGACGCTCATCAGACCAGCTAGGACTCGTCGGCCTTATCGCCGTCGATGGCGGCGAGCATCTGTCGGATCGCTGCCGCCGACAGGTCGGTCTTCGCCAGAAACCCAATCGCCGAACTCGCCTCGATCAGGTCGGCGTACTCGGCTTCATCGTGGGTCGAAATCAGGATTATCTGCGGGACCGCAGCCTGACCCGGTCTCTCGCGCAGCCGGCGGGCGAACTCGAGCCCGCTTTCCTCACCGAGGTCGATGTCGATCAGCGCGACGTCTGGTCCCAGCTCGGCGATCTGACACAAAGCCTCGGCCGCGGACCCGGCTCCCCCGACGACACAGAGACCCTGTTCGGCGAGCAGACCGCGCATTTCCTCTCGGAAGCTCGCGTTGTCATCGACGATCAGGCAACGCAAAGGCATTAGACCTGCACGGTTGCAGGAACGGCCGCGCCGCACCATTGGTGCTACCCCCCAAAACGAACCACCAGGCCAGCCTCCCTCCGGCTAGCGTGAAGACCAAGTTTGGGGGGTGGCCGGGGCCCCAATGGTGCGCTGGCCGTGCAGACAACGAGGGTCTTCTCGTCGATGCTCCACCGGTACTCAAAACCGGACGGGAGACCATGGAGCTTCGCCACCTTAGATATTTCGTCGCAGTTGCCGAGGAACTACATTTCCGCCGGGCCGCCGAGCGACTGCACGTCGCTCAGCCCGCCGTCTCAGAGCAGATCCGAAAGCTCGAGGACGAGCTAGGGGTAAGGCTGTTTGACCGCACGCAGCGCCGCGTCGGCCTCACCGACGCGGGGGCCGCCCTGCTCCCAGAGGCATCCCGGGTCCTCCGCCAGGCAGAGGCGGCACGACTGGCCGCCCGCAGCGCAAGCGACCGGCCTGGGCATGTGCTGCGGATTGGCTACGTGCCAACGGCTCTGCTGGCCAGCATCCCGCGGACTTTGCGGCGACTTGTCGCCATCACGCCCAACCTTCAGACCACGATGGAGCCGGGATCCGGTCTCGAGCTTGTCGACGCGGTGCAAGCAGGCGAGCTGGACGTCGCAATCGTGTCGCTGCCCGTGCCCACGACCGGAGTTCGCGTGACCCCACTCGGTGAGCAGCGAGCCGTTGCCGTGTTCCCAGTCGGTCACGACCACGCCGTGAAGCCTCACGTCGGCCTGGAGCAGATCGCCCCAGAACGCATCGTCGTGTTCCCCCGCGACGCCGACAGGCCGTTTTATGACGCCGTTCTAGCGGCCTGTAGCGACGCCGGCATTTCGCCGACGCTGATCGAGATGCCGCACGGTCAGATCGACCGGCTGTTGCTGGCGGTTGCATCCGGAGCCGGGATGGCGCTGCTCCCCGAATGTGTCGGCGAGCGCTATGCCGACGCGGGCGTTCGTTTCGTCCCGCTGAACGGCGAGAGCCCGGTCTTGACGACGGGGATTGTCTCCCCTCGACACACCGAGCACCTGCCAACCGTCGCGTTTCTCCGAGCCGCGTCGCGCACGCCTGATCAGCGCCCGCAGATCGCGTCGGACAGATCCATGGTCGCCGCATGAGACTGACTGCGTCAACCGCTATCGGGATCCAGGGCGCGGTCTGCGCCGGCGGAGCCCTGATCTGTCTGCGGCTCGGCACGGCCGCATTTCGCGCTCACCCCGTGCCACAAGCGGTTCACCCAGGCCCAGACCCAACTGCCGGCGGCGATCGCCAACCCGACTCGGCGGCGGCCGCGACCCTGGCTGCGCTGGCGTACGAACTGTTAGACGCTCACGCCGATACGGCGCAACTAGCGGATGGTCTCCCACACGACCTGTCCTGGGCGGCACACCTTGACTATCTACGCGCGCTTCAACGCACGGGCCGGGAAACGCTCGCGCGCACCGCGCCCGACGAGCTCTCGTTTTGCCAATCAGCTGACTTGGGATGGCACGATGTTCGTTGAGCTCGAGACGCGACACGGCGACGGTCTCACGGTGACGCTCGAGTGGGATCGCGCCACCGGGCAGACCCAGATCGTCGTCCGCGACACCCGCTCAGACGGACTGATCGCGTTCGGGGTTCCGCCCGCCAACGCGGGCGACGCGTTTCGCCACCCATTCAGGTACGCGCCATGATCCGGCGCGCCGCCCACAGACCTGTTCGCGCCGCCGCAGCCGCCGGTGCCTACCCGCGCCGATGACGACCGCCGCGATACTACGGCTGCAGAGGCGCGCGACGGGCGGCGGTTCGAGCCCGCGGACGGCGTTCGTTCTCTCGGGCGGCGCGAGCCTCGGGGCGTTGCAAGTTGGGATGCTCGAGGCG
>DASYFZ010000215.1:0-2566 GCA_036000295.1 Solirubrobacteraceae bacterium | reverse complement strand
CGCCTCCTGGCCCGCGCGCTCCCGCGCATCTGCCCGAGCCACGCGCGCGTCGCGAGGTCGAGCGGTCCCTCGCTGCTGGCGCGAGTGCGCTCATGGTAGCCCGACGATGCGGCGGCGGAAGCGCGCGAGGCGCTTGTTGGCGGCCGGGCCGAGCGGACGATCTGGCGTCTCTCGCTCCGGGTCCGGCAGGCGCTCCGGGAGCGGCACGCGGGGGTCGAGCTGGCGCGCTGCTTGGGCGACGAGGACGTGCCACCCGTGGACGGTCTGGGGCGCCGGCTTTCCCCAGGTGCGGGCTTCCAGCATCCACTGTCCCTTCGCCACGCCGCGCTCGAGGAACAGGCCGGAGAAGTGGTCAAGCCGTGCGAGACCCGGACTGTTCGGGTCCGGACGCATCTTCGGATACATGTGCGTCGAGAGATCCAGCACATGCGCCAGCACGGCCAGATCGAGGTCGCTCAGCACGCTCGTGAACGGGATCTCGAACAGCACCGTCCCGCCGCGCCCTCGGGACAGTCGGCTGCGGACGGGCACCTGCGCGGGGCCTGAGGCAGGGGTGGGAGGCGTGCGTGCGCTGAGCGCGCCGGAGCTGCGCCGGGGCCGTGCTGCCGCCGTGCGTGTGGCGATTGCAGTCATCTGCGGCCTCCGTTCTTTTACACAACTTTAGTGGGAATAATATACCACCCACCCTGGCGGGCAGGCAATGGGCTCTCGGCCCCTCGCGGGCGCATCCCGCGCGTGTGGCGGTCGGCTGGCGTCTCAGTCCGGGCGGGTGATCCGCGAGCAGCGCGACGGTCTGGGTGCCTGTGGCCGAAAGCGTCGATGGCTGCGGTGGTAGCGGTCAAAGACGAGGAGCTCTTGGCCCTCGCGCAAACAGCCAAGGGCCGCGATCTCCGCGTCGGTCGCGGTGGCGTGCTCTGACAGGACGCTGCCTCGGTCATTCGCGACGATCCAGCTTCCGCGCGGCCGTGGCACCACGCGCAGGCAACGAGATCGCAGCGGGTCGAGCTCACGGCTGCTCACGTGCGCCTCAGTGGCTCGAGTAGGGATGACCACTGCGGATCCGCAGACTCGGGCTCCGGCGGAGGATCAAACGAAATCGTGCGCATGTTCTTCTAGCGTCAAAAGGAGCGGCGCGTCTTACATCCGAGCCGCTGGCCCTGCGACATGGCCGGCTTGCGAGCGGGCTGATGGCCCGGCGATCCGGCTGCTTGCGCCTGAGAGTGCGTCACCCCACGTCGACCGGAACGACCCGGCGGGCCCGCAGGGAGCAAGGCAGGATGCGTGCGTGGACACTGGGGAGTAGAGATGAGCGTCCGGGTTTATCTGGTGTGGGTGTGGCAGTCATCTCGCCGCGGAACGTAACGCGCGTCGGAAGGACCACGACCGGATTGACTCACCGGGCGCGGACTTCGTCTCGGGCCGGGCCTACTCTTTACTGCTGGACTCGCTGTCGGAGGCCGGCGTGATTACCGCTGAGCTCGCGTCGTGGGTCGTTTCTCAGGCGCCGCCGTGCCGAGCAGGCAAGATCCAGCCGTCGCTGCGTCGGCGGCCGCAGATGGCTGGGCTCGGCGCTGCGCCCCGAGCCCCACGCCCGACCAGCCCGGACCCGACGCGCCGCTGTCGATCCCGCGGCCGCAGCAGCGAGCCCGTCGGTCGCGTAAGGCCTGCGCCAGCCGGAACGCTAGAGAGACAAGAGCAACGAGAATCTTCGACCAGGAGGCCGTGATGCGACTCAACTATCGAGAAGTGCTACCTGACGCGCTCAAGGCCATGCTCGGCCTGGAGGGCGTGGCGAACGGCGGTCTGGACAATCCGCGACTGTTGAACCTCATCAGGATCAGAGCCTCACAGATCAACGGCTGTGCCTACTGTGTTCGGCTTCACGCCGGTAAGGCGCGTGAGGGCGGCGAGACCGATGAGCGCTTGGACATGGTCGCTGTCTGGCGAGAAGCCGACTGCTTCGGACAGGCGGAGCGTGCGGCACTCGCCTGGTGTGAGGCAGTCACGCTGCTCCCTGACTCTGGCGCACCGGATGAGCTCTACGACGACCTCTCGCGCCACTTCACATCGCAACAAGTCGTCGCGCTCACGCTCGCGATCGTCGCGATCAACGGCTGGAATCGTTTGAATGTCGGGTTCCGCACTCCGTTGGCCGCCGCGAGATACGCCCAACCCCCAGCAGCCTGACGCCGCGTAGGGGTCACTCGTCGCCATCGGGACGAGCATCAGAAGGATGTCGGCGGCATCGCCCTGACCGCTCGAGCCGGCGATCACGGGCCCCGCTGACCATCCGTCCCGTTCACCGCGACTCGCACGGTCGGCCGCGCGACTCAACCCCGGACATTCAGGATCAGACATGGCGCGGATGAGGGGTTCGCCCCGGCAGGAGATAGGCATCTGTCCCCATGGCGTGACGGCAGCCGGCGCTCAAGAATCGATGCATGATCGAACGCCCAAGCCCAACGACGCAGATCCATGGTGACGGCGCTCCACAGCTCGATCCCGAGTCGCGCGTGTGGCTGGAGACCCTTCGTGGCGACGGCGTGCACTACGACGCAGCGATCAT
>DASYFZ010000137.1:0-2104 GCA_036000295.1 Solirubrobacteraceae bacterium | reverse complement strand
AGCTTGCCCATCCCGTGGCGCTTGAGGATCGCGCTGATCGTCGAGCACGGCATGTCGAGCAGGTCCGCGAGCTCCGGGGCGGTGAACCGCAACCTGCGCAACGCCGCCAGCAGCTGCACCGTTCGCTCATCGGTGCGGTTGGGTCTGTCCGATGAAGTGTGTGTGGTCGTGGTGATCGATCACGGGCTGGCGTGTGGCCGGCCGCGATGGGAGCCCCGGAGGGGCGACCGTCGTGGCCGGCCCGGCGGCCGGTCCGGGAGAGGAACCATCACCATGAGCACGATGTCGTCCAAGCAGCCCGTCTCGCGTGGCGAGGAGCCGTCTGAGGCGGTCGTCGACCGGCTCGCGGGTCTGTTGCCGGCCGAGGCGCTCCAGGACGCGCTGAGGGGCCTGGCGCCGGAGGAGGTCACCGGCCCGGGCGGGCTGCTGACCCAGCTCGCGGGCCGGGTGATCGAGACCGCGCTCGGCGCCGAGCTGAGCGAGCACCTCGGCTACCCGCCTGGGCAGGCGCCGCCCGGCGGGGCCCCGAACGTCCGCAACGGGTCGACTGCCAAGACGGTCGGCACGGATCTCGGCCCGGTGCAGATCCGCACCCCGCGCGACCGTGACGGCAGCTTTGAGCCCCAGCTCGTCGCCAAGCGCCAGACCAGGTTGGCCGGGCTGGATCAGAGAATCATCGGCCTCTACGCCGGCGGGATGTCGGTGCGTGACATCGCCGAGCACCTCACGGAGCTCTACGGCACCGAGATCAGACGCGACACGATCTCGCGTGTCACCGACGCCGTCTTGGAGGACGTCGCCGCGTGGCGCAGCCGGCCACTCGATCAGGTCTATCCGATCGTCTACCTCGACGCGTTGATGGTCAAGGTCCGCGAGGACCGCTCGGTCCGCTCACGCGCGTGCTACCTCGCGATCGGTGTCACCGTCGAGGGCGAGCGCGACGTGCTCGGGATCTGGTGGCAGGAAACCGAAGGCGCGAAGTTCTGGCTCGCCGTCCTCAACGACCTCCACCACCGCGGCGTCGCAGACGTGCTGATCTGCTGCGTCGACGGCCTCACCGGGTTCCCCGAGGCGATCGAGGCCGTCTTCCCCCACGCGTGGGTGCAGACATGCATCGTCCATCAGATCCGCTCGAGCATGCGCTACGTCACCTACAGAGACCGCAGAGCCGTCGCGGCCGGCCTGCGGCCCGTCTACGCCGCCGTCAACGCCGAAGACGCCGAGCAGGCCTTGGCCGCGTTCGACGAGCAGTGGGGCACCAGATACCCGATGATCGCCGAGTCCTGGCGCGAGCGCTGGAGCTACATCATCCCGTTCCTCGCGCTGCCCGCCGACCTGCGCCGCGCGGTCTACACCACCAACAGCATCGAGAACCTCAACCGCCAGATCCGCAAGAGCATCAAGACCCGCGGCCACTTCCCCGACGAGCAGGCCGCCACCAAGCTCATCTACCTCGCGATCCAACGCGCGGAGAGCAAGTGGAGACAGGCCTACAACTGGGCCGGCGCGCTGCGCGGCCTCAAGATCCACTTCGCAGACCGACTCCCCGACTGACAATGAACCCAGTCGCCTCGACCTCACACACAGAAGAACGGACAGTCTCCCTCCACGAGCTGCACGCGCCATTCCTCCAGCCGCGGCATCAGTGCGCGCACCTGACCGCGCCAGATGCGCCGCCGCAGCGTCACGAGCCCGTCCTCATCGGCGAACAGGCACGAATGCCAGAAGGGCCGTTCGCCGCTGTCGAAGCGGTCCACGACCCCCGCAGTCCAGCGGTCGCTTAAGGTCGCCGGGTGCGCGGTCTCACACAAGGCCGCGTGGTCGACGCCGGCCGGCAGCGGCTCGCGCGCGCTGCGCTCCTCGTGCAGCGCGAGCGTGAGCGCGTCGGTCGAGTCGATCCCTTCGAGCACGAGCCGCTGCGCGACGTTGAGGTCGAAGCCGGCCAGTTCGACCGCGACCGCGCGCAGCGACTCGTCGAGCGTTGGGTCGAGGTGATGGACGTGAAGCGCGACGTCGAGCCAGTCGAGCCGGCCCCACCACCATGCGCTCGACCAGCCGGGGTCGGTCGGCGCCAGTGCGGCGACGGGCCCGTTCGTCACGGCCG
>DASYFZ010000146.1:0-3034 GCA_036000295.1 Solirubrobacteraceae bacterium | reverse complement strand
CGTGCTGTACACCTTACGCGCTATGACGGAACGTCAGCGCAGGCAAGGGGAGCTGCGCCCGGTGCGGTTATTGGCCGCCGGGGGCACCATCGCGATGCGCGGGGAGCAGGCAGTTCCCGCCCTCGACGCGAACGAGCTGATAGAGCAGTTGCCGCAACTGGCATCGGGCCCGCCGCTTCAGACCGAGACGATCCTGTCGCTCCCGAGCGCCCAGCTCTCGCTCAACGACGCGTTCGGCCTCGCACGTCGCGCGGTGGCCGCCGCACGCGACGGCGAGGGCGTCGTGATCACGACCGGGACCGACACGATGGAGGAGGTTGCGGTGCTGTGCGCGCTCATGCACGGCGAGGACGCGCCGATCGTGATCACCGGCGCCAACCGCCCCGGCAGCAGCCCCGGCGCCGACGGACCCGCCAACCTGCTCGATGCGGTTGTGCTGGCGGGCACGCCCGCCGCGGCGGGACTGGGCGCGGTCGTCGCGTTCGGGGGCGAGATCCATGCGGCGATGACCGTGCGCAAGATCGACAGCACCGGGCCGACGGCATTCGGCTCGCCGACCGCCGGGCCCGTGGGCCGGATCGTCGAGCGACGCGTGTGGCTGCACGCGATGCCGATTCGGCCCAAGCCGCTGCCGGTCGAGCGGCTGGCCCATCGCGTTGTGGTCGTGGCGACGGGGCTGGGCGACGACGGCGCGATGCTGCGGCATGCCGCGCGCAGCGCCGACGGGGTCGTGCTGGTGGCGCTTGGGGCGGGGCACTTGCCTCCGGCGGTGCTGGGTGAACTACGGGTGGCGGTCGAGCGTGTGCCGGTGGTGATCACCTGCCGGCCGGATCGGTCGTCGATGCTGTTCTCGACCTACGGGTTCGAGGGCGCGGAAGGCGATCTGCGCAGCTCGGGGGCGTTCTGTGCGCCGTTTTTGTCGGCGCCGGCCGCGCGAATGGCGCTGGTGTGCTGCCTGGGTGCGGGGCTCGATCGCGAGGGGATCGGGGCCGCGTTGGCGGCTTGGGACGCGGGCTAGGGTTCGCGGGTCCGAACGTCAAAGACCTCATTGAAGAGGAAGATCGAGGGTCAGCCGCAACGCACGAGGACATGCGCCCGCATGCTGCCTCGAACGGGTGCATAGCACGACAGTCGCCGCGAGATCGGCGAAGTGATCCGTGCCATGCACCTATGCGGTGCTCCACACGACAGGCCTCGGTCGCCGACGATCGATTGTCGTGTGATGCACCCTCTCGCGAGCCCGGGCCAGCCCCCATCCCCTCCTTCAATGGAGTCTTTGACGTTCGAGCCCGACCCACCTCGAGCTACTCGGGCCAGAAGTCCTGCACCATCTCGCCGTCGCCACCCTCGGGACGGTCGTTGCCGATCGCGATCAGCTCGAGCCCATCGGGCCCGGCCTCGAACGCGCGCACGACCGCCGGGGCGACCCGGATCACGTCCCACTGCGCGAGGTCCACGACCTCATCGTCGGCCTTCATCCGGCCCGAGCCGCTGATGACGACGTAGGCCTCCTCCTGCTCGCGGTGGTGGTGGCCGAACGGCGTCCGGAAGTTCGGGTTGTAACGGAAGTAGCTGACGCCGAGGTGGTCGGAGTCCATGTGGCGCCGACCGAACCTGGCCTCCAAGCCGTCCGGTCCGCGCTCAGCGGCGGAGTTGTCGACGTCGGTCATCAGGTTCTTGACGGTGAAGTCGGCCATGCGCTCTCCTCGGGGTCTCGGGTGTTCACGGAACCTACCGTTCGCGGCGCCAAGGCGGTGGTAGGGTCGCGGTCATGGGCGAACGAACGAGTTACACACCGGGCACCTTCTCCTGGACGGATCTGACGACGACCGATCAGGACGGCGCGAAGGCTTTCTACACGGCCCTGTTCGGCTGGGAGGCGATCGACAATCCGGTCGGCGACGGGGTCTACTACACGATGATGAGGGTCGACGGCAAAGACGTCGCCGCGGTCTCCCCGCAACCCCAACAGCAGCGCGACGCCGGCGTGCCGCCGGTCTGGAACTCCTACATCACCGTGGAGAGCGCCGACGAGTCGCTGGCGCGCGCCAAGGAGCTTGGCGCCGCGATCCATGCCGATGCGTTCGACGTGATGGATGTGGGCCGGATGGGCGTCGTGCAGGACCCGCAGGGCGTCTACTTCCTGCTCTGGGAGCCCAAGGCGCACATTGGAGCCTCGCTCGTCAATGCCCCGGGCGCACTTTGCTGGAACGAGCTCGGGACGCCCGACATGGAGGCGTCGTCGCGGTTTTACTCCGAGCTGTTCGGGTGGACGCTAGAGCCGATGGAGGGCATGCCGATGCCCTACTCGGTCGTCAAGACCGCGGCCGGCAACACCAACGGCGGGATCCGCGGCCTCATGCCGGATGAGCCGCCGAACTGGCTCGTCTACATCGGCACCGCCGACATCGATCAGTCGGCGGCGAAGGTCGAGGAGCTTGGCGGCACGAAGCTCGCCGGACCGTTCCCGGCGGGCCCGGGTCAGATCGCGATCGTTCGCGACCCGCAGGGCGGCACTTTCGCGCTGTACGCCGGCGAGTACGACGAGTAGCGGCGCAGGCGAACCTGCGGGCCCGCGACTCCTTCGCGTCATACTGAGGCACGGATGGGACGCAAGCTGGCCCCCACGGTCGCACTCGTGGCCCTGCTCGCGGTTGGCTGCGGGTCGGCGCAATCGACGCAGTCAGACTCGACCCCGCAGCGGTCCGTCGCCGCGCAGCAGGCTGCCCCGACGCTCCACGCTCACCCCCAGGCGGTTGAGCCGGTCGCGGGCGCCGTAGGTCAGGCAGGCCAGTCCTCGAGCCCACCGTCGAGCTTCAGCGTCAACTCCGGCTCGGGGTCGGGATCGGTCGCCCAGCCCGTGTCCGATGCCCAGATCCGCCAGGAGCTGGCATCCAGCGGACTGTCGGCGACGACCTCGCAGGCCGAGGTCACGCCGAGCGGGCTCGCGGTCGCGCCGATCAACGCTCCGCCCGCCGTCCAGAACGTGATCGACGCGGGCAACCAGATCGCTCACCTCCCGTACCGCTTCGGC